>NZ_JBXAYC010000001.1:300000-394577 GCF_056782095.1 Dellaglioa sp. CoH-56-MRSF-13
ACTGTTTTTGCACCATGTTTTTTGAAAAAACTTTTGGCGATTTCCATCTTTTCAGGGGGGATTCTTTTTTTAAAGAAAGGTAATTTATTTAAATGTCGACCAATTTCAAAATTCACGGCATCTCCAGAGAGTGCGGCAAAAAAGAATATTGGGACTAATACCCGAATATCAATGGTATCTGTTGAGTAGGCGGCAATGGAACTAGTGAAAAAGAGTAGCGACTCACCAGGTAGAAAAGGAAAAACAACAAGACCTGTTTCGGCAAAGATAAGTACAAAAAGAATTAAGTAACTCCAGTTACCTAAAGTCTGGAAAAGAGGTCCTAAATAATTTTCGAAATGGGTGAAGAAAAACCAAGCTTGTTCGAACATTGTCAGGCCCTCCAATCGTTTTAGTCTTACTCATTATATTAAACTGAAATTAAAAAAAAGGCTATTATTTTAACTGATATTTAGCTTTTATTAAGATTTGTCTCACTATAAGAGGTCACCAGTGTTAAACAGGTTTCGATACTGGTATACTAGATATATTAAATTTTTGGAGGTCAATATGACTAGACACACTTTAATTGCAGGAATGACAACTTTAATTGGTCTAATTATTGGGATTGTGATAAGTAAAATTGCTGTCGCAACATTAATTGGATTAGCTGTTGGAATCGTAGTTGACCAATTCCTACCAAATAAGAAATAAGTTCAATTAGTTGCCTATTTGAGTTGATTATAAAAAAATGATACACTATTAGGCCTAATAAAATCATGTAAAGTGGGGTATTGAGAAATGGCTGATGAAATTAAAATCGAAGAACAAGCACATCTTGATGATGTTATTGTTAAAATAAAAGATGCTGAAGTTAAACGTCAAAATGAAATAAAGTACGCTGAAAGTGAAGCACGATCGATTAATGGCGAATTTACAAGTGATGTTCATATCAATACGACAACATACACTGGAATGATTGATACAGCAATGTCTGTTCGTCAGCAACAACAGTTATTAGCTGAACGTGAAACGAGTTGGAAAAACGCAACTTCTCGTTTAGACATTTTAAAGAAATTAGAAAAGAAACCTTATTTTGCACGTTTAAACATTCAAGAAGGAACTAATAAAAAAGAAACAATCTATATTGGCTTGGGCTCTTTTGCTGATCGACCTGAACACTTTATGGTTTATGATTGGCGTGCACCCATATCGAGTGTTTATTACGATGGCGGACTAGGTGATGTCACTTACCAAACTCCTGATGGTGATCAAACAGTAGATGTTTCATTGAAACGTCAATTCGTAATTGAAGATGGCCAAATTGAAACGATATTTGATACTGATGAAGCTGTTGGTGATCAGATGTTATTAGACGTCTTGAATGATTCTGCTGATACAAAGATGAAGAGTATCGTAACGACGATTCAGAAGGAACAAAATCAAATTATTCGAGATGTAAAAGCTGAATTATTATTTGTTCAAGGTGCAGCTGGTTCGGGTAAAACCTCAGCTGTATTACAACGTGTGGCTTACTTGCTGTACCGTTACCGCGGTAATTTAACAGCTAGTCAAGTTGTTTTATTCTCACCTAATCAATTATTTAATGATTATATTGATCAAGTGTTGCCAGAACTTGGTGAACAAAATATGGTTCAAATGACTTATTTCCAATATGCATCAAGACGTTTACCAAATATGCAAGTTGAAACGTTACAAGAACGCTTTGAAGAAGACAATGCGCCTGCTAAAAAACGTATTCAAGTTCTGAAAAATAGTTTGGCATTCTTTAATGCCTCAACTGCTTATTCAGAACATTTGGAACAAGCAGACATGAAGTTCAGAGATATTAAATTCAATAATGAAGTCTTTATTTCAAAAGATAAAATAAAAGGTATCTACTATAAATATAATGAAAATTATCATTTACGGACAAGATTAGAAGCAACACGTGAATCATTAGTTAAATTATTGAATCGTCGAATTGAAGCTGAGGCTAAGTTAGAATGGGTTGAAAAAGCAATTCAAGATATGTCTAAAGAACAATTGAATGATTTGTATGGAGACCAAGACCGCGAATTTGCAAGCGGTGATAAAGAAATGCGTTTCTTAACGCGTACTTTAGTTATGCGCCAATTTACAAGTGTGCACAGAGCAATTGTGCGCAATCGATTCTTAAATATCAGTTCACAATATGTGAACTTTTTACACAATGTGCCTAAGTATCTTAATTTGAGTGACTATAATGTTACTGTAGAAGAATGGCAAGCAGATGTGGCTGAAGTTGTGTCACGTTTAAAAAATCGTCAAATATCGATGCATGACGTTACGCCATACTTATACTTATTTGATCGTATGACGGGTAAGCATGGTGAAACAGATGTCCGTTACGTCTTTATTGATGAAATTCAAGACTACACGGCATTTCAATTAGCTTTCTTGAAGGAAGGGTTCCCAAGAGCTAAGTTTACACTGCTTGGTGATTTAAACCAGGCTATTTTCACAAAAGAAAATAGTAAGAGTTTACTATCAGAATTGGGACATTTATTCCCAGCTGATAAAACCAAAGTCGTGCAATTGACGAAATCATATCGTTCAACACAACAAATCACAGATTTCACAAAAGAAGTGTTGATAAATGGTGAATCAGTGACGTCATTTAACCGACAAGGTGACTTACCCACAATGACTGTGGATAATAATTCTGATAAATTAGTTCACGATTTAGAAAAACAAGTACAACAAAATGTGGATGATCATCTAACAACGGCAATCATCGCTAAATCATTAGCTGAATGTACAGAATTGTATGAACAATTACAAGCCGAGGGCGTGCCAGTTACATTGATTAAAACGGAAAATCAACGTTTGGCCGATGGAACGATTATTGTGCCAGCTTTCCTAGCTAAAGGTTTGGAATTTGATGCGGTTGTTATGTGGGGCGCTTCAAAGATTAACTATCATGAAGAAGACGAGCGTCAATTAGTTTATACGATTTGTTCAAGAGCAATGCATCGACTAACTGTTTATGCTGAAAAAGAATTATCACCATTATTTGACCATGTTTCAAAAAGTTTATATAGTTTAAAATAAGCTATGGAAGAAATGACCTATTGCGGAAACTGATAGGTCATTTTTATTAGAGGATTGTTAAAATGGATAAACAAATGAATTATTATAAAATTCCAAGGGATGAATGGCGTGGCTTTTATAAAACGAAACAGATTGATTTGTCACAACAAAAATTGAATGAAATTCAATCTGTTAATGATAAGATATCAGTTCAAGATGTGCAGGAAATTTACATGCCATTGGTTCATTTATTAAATATGACATTGTTGGGTAAGCAAGATTTGCAATCAAAAAAAGCAGATTTTCTAGGAATTAAAGATCAAAAATGGCCTTTTGTGATTGGAATTACGGGTAGTGTTGCAGTGGGTAAAAGTACAACGGCACGTTTGTTGCAATTATTACTCACAGCGTTATACCCAACAAAAAAGGTTCAAGCAATTACAACGGATGGCTTTTTATATCCTAATGAAACACTAATTCACCAGAATATCTTGGACCGTAAAGGTTTTCCAGAAAGTTATGACATGGAAAAACTAATTCTATTTTTAAACGACGTGAAAAGTGGTCTGAAAACTGAAGCACCAGTATATTCACATGATAGTTATGATATTGTACCTGGAATGGTACAAACAATTAATCAACCAGATATTTTGATTGTTGAAGGGATTAATGTTTTACAATTACCAAGTAACCAACAATTGTATGTTAGTGATTTCTTTGATTATTCAATTTATGTTGATGCTGATGCTGACTTAATTGAAAAATGGTATTTGGAACGTTTTGGTGTTCTTTTGAACACCTCTTTTCAGAAACCTGGAAATTACTATTATGATTATGCGATTGGTAACCACGATGAAGCATTTAAGTTGGCACGTAATGTCTGGAAAACCGTGAATTTAAAGAACTTACAAGAGTTCATTTTACCAACCAGAAATCGTGCTGATCTTATTTTAGAGAAGACAGATGAGCATCGAATTAATACCGTTTATTTACGCAAATATTAGAAAATAGAGATATTTTCACAGATTTTCATGAAAATTAAATCAAACGATTGACCAAGTGGGTTTCAATCAGTAGAATAGACGTAATAAGAAACTAAAAAATATGAAGAGGTGACTATTTTTGGCCAACGTTAGCATGCAAGATTTCGACAAAATTATCGTTCTTGATTTTGGTAGTCAATATAATCAATTAATTACTCGTCGTGTACGTGAATTCGGAATTTATTCTGAATTGTTATCACACAAGATTAGTGCAGCCGAAATAAAAGAGATTGCCCCTAAAGGTATCATTTTTTCTGGTGGCCCAAATAGTGTTTATGATGAAGATGCACTCAGAGTAGATCCTGAAATCTTTGAATTAGGTATTCCTATCTTAGGTATCTGTTACGGTATGCAACTAATGGCATATACAATGCCAGGTGGTAAAGTTGAAAGTGCAGATAACAAAGAATATGGTAAGGCTGAAATTGAGGTTACTAATCCAGAAGGAACTTTATTCAAAGGATTACCAGCTGAACAAACAGTTTGGATGAGTCATGGTGACTTAGTAACAGAAGTTCCTGATGGTTTTACATCAGTTGCAACTTCTGTTAACTGTCCTATTTCTGCAATGCAAAATCTTGATAAGAAATTCTATGGCCTTCAATTCCATACTGAAGTTCGCAACACTGAATTTGGGGATGACATTTTACGTCGTTTCGCATTTGATGTTTGTGAAGCTGAAAGTAACTGGTCAATGGCTGATTTTATTGATTTACAAATTGCTAAAATCCGCGAAACTGTTGGTGATAAAAAAGTCCTTCTTGGTTTATCAGGTGGGGTTGATTCTTCAGTTGTTGGTGTTTTATTGCACAAAGCAATTGGTAACCAACTAACAAGTATTTTCGTTGATCATGGTTTACTTCGTAAAAATGAAGCTGATCAAGTTATGGAAATGCTTGGCGGTAAATTTGGCTTGAATATCATTAAAGTTGATGCTCAAGAACGTTTCTTAGGTAAATTAGAAGGAATTTCTGATCCTGAAACGAAACGTAAAACAATTGGTAATGAATTCATCCGTGTCTTTGATGATGAAGCTACTAAGTTAAAAGGAATTGACTTCTTGGCTCAAGGAACACTTTACACTGATGTGATTGAATCTGGGACAGATACTGCCCAAACAATTAAATCTCATCATAATGTTGGTGGCCTTCCTGATGATATGCAATTTAGCTTAATCGAACCATTGCGAACATTATTCAAAGATGAAGTTCGTGAACTTGGCGAAAAAATGGGTATGAGTGAAGAATTAGTATGGCGTCAACCATTCCCAGGCCCTGGTCTTGGAATTCGTGTTCTTGGTGAAATTACTGAAGAAAAATTAACAATCGTTAGAGATAGTGATTTAATTTTACGTGAAGAAATTAAAAATGCTGGTCTTGATCGTGAAATCTGGCAATACTTTACTGTCTTACCGGGCATTAGAAGTGTTGGTGTGATGGGCGATGGACGTACTTATGACTACACAGTTGGTATCCGTGGTGTTACTTCAATTGATGGTATGACTGCTGATTTTGCTAGAATCCCTTGGGATGTCTTACAAAAAATCTCAGTCCGTATTGTAAACGAAGTCGCACATGTTAACCGCATCGTGTATGATATTACGAGCAAGCCGCCTTCAACAATCGAATGGGAATAGCGATGTAGGCCAATTTGAGCTAGAAAGAGTGATACAGAGGCATTTTGGATTTGCTCAAGGCAGCTCAAACTCCGCCAACTCCGCCAAAAAAATATGGTGCTCCGCCGAAACTCCGCCTAATTATGGTGGACAATCAATCGAAAACTCATTTAAGACTGCTAGAACTTACTTGGTTCTGGTGGCCTTTTTTAGTCTGGCGGAAAAATGAACTTGCGAGAATACACAGTAGAGTGCTTGGTATTTATGGGCTTAGGATATATAATTAAATAAGTTATTAATACTGTGGGGGGAAAGGCATTGGAGTCAGAAAATTTTGAATTACTGGAAAACACAGATATTACAACTTTCTTGATTGACCGACCGTGGATAACTTACCGAACAAATGCAGATCTTGACGCTCTGGGATCCAGATTTGGTTCTCCAAATCCAGAAGGTTCAAACAGATTACGCCGAATGAGTTCGATAATCAGTGCAACTCATGCAAATGATCGAACGGCTTCTTTATTATCGTTTCTATTTTCACCAGCACAGTTGCGACCGGTGATTAATGAGTATCTTTCTGGAAGTCAGTTTTCGCAACTGAAGGAAATTGATAACTTTATTCTGGAAGGCCTTACTGGTGATGAATCTAAGGACATCCTGATTGTAGCAGACGCAATTAAGCAGCGCGTAATCAGAGAGATAAACGCCATTCTTCTCTACAGCAACTTAAAACTCGTATCTAGTGGTAATTCGTGGGAAATTATCGCAGCAGATGAGAATGTAAAAGTCCTCGTGCCGATCAAGAGGATCAATTCAGGATACATTTCAGAGTTGTTGGCGCAGGGACAAGATGACTTGCAGGATAATGATTTTGACAGCGTAGTTACAAAGGCTAGAACACTTATCGAAGAGGTGTTTCTTCAAATATTGTCCGATAACGACGTAAAGTGTAAGCGTAATGGCGATATTGGTCAATATCGTAATTTGGTGGTTAAAACATTGGGAATGAGACCTTCTCGGGAGTGGAATCCACGTATTACGAAAATGATTAGTCACTTAAATGGAATCACCGATTTAATCGCAGAAATGCGCAATAAAGATGGCGATGCACATGCTAGCAATGAACGAGTAAAAATTCAGGCAGCAGAGGCGGAACTACTACTCAATACGTCTGTTAGTCTGGCTACCTACTATCTCAGAGTCAATGACAGACATGTACAGAGATAAAATAATAAATTGGAGTAATGAACGTGAAAAAGCAAACAAACAGTAACCTTCATGTATCACGTGCTGGAAAAACAGATGAGTTTTATACTAATATTTCAATGATTGAAAACGAGCTACGCCATTATCGTGAGTATTTCAAGGATAAGGTTGTGTTTTGTAATTGTGATGATCCAGCCATCAGTAATTTCTGGAAATACTTTCAGATTAACTTTTACATGTTAGGCCTAAAAAAACTAATATCTACGCACTATGAATCCGACAAACCCAGTTATAAATTGGAAATAATTAGACAAGATGACAAGATTGGACAACTTGCATTTTTACCGGATTACGTTGAAACACCACTAACTGGAGATGGCGATTTTCGAAGTCCGGAAGCAATTCAGTTACTTAAAGAAGCCGATATTGTCGTAACCAATCCCCCTTTCAGTCTATTTACTGATTACATCGCACAGTTAAGAGCTTTTCACAAAACATTCCTAGTGATTGGTAATCTCAACGCAATTACCTATAAAGAGGTACTGCCTTTAATTATGGCCAACGAAATTTGGCTAGGGTACAATTCTGGACACTTTTGGTTTAAGGTACCTGAAAGCTATGAGGCGAAGAAAACGGATTTCAAGATTGATGAAAATGGACAAAAATGGCGGAGAATGGGAAACATTTGCTGGTATACCAACTTAGATACGACACAACGTCACGAAAAGCTGACAATCTTCAAGAACTATTCTCCAGAGATATATCCAAAATATGATAACTATGATGCCATTGAGGTATCCCGTGTTGCGGATATTCCTTGTGACTACTTTGGTGTCATTGGTGTGCCAATTACTTACATGACGCGGTACAATCCAGATCAGTTTGAAATTGTTGATGTAAAAAGTTCAGGGCTTTTGTTGACTAAAAAAGATGGCACCGTTAAATCAATGTACAAGAGAGTGTTAATTCGCAACAAGGGAGGCCAAACGCATGCAAATTGAGAAAAAGGATATTCCAGTAAGCCAAATCGTAAACGGATATGTAGATTCCGATGAAGATGGTGTATATGGATATGACGGAAAATTAAATATTCGTCCGGCCTTTCAGCGTGAATTCGTCTACAAACCTAAGCAACGTGATGAAGTTATTAATACCGTCCGCAAGGGGTTCCCACTGAATGTTATGTATTGGGTTGTTGCAGAAGATGGACACTATGAAATTTTAGATGGACAGCAGCGAACAATCTCAATATGTCAATTTGTACAGGGTGATTACTCCATCAATTTCCAGTACTTTCACACGCTCACACAGGAAGAACAGCAGCAAATATTGGACTATCCTCTGACGGTTTATATTTGTACTGGTACAGATCGAGAAAAATTGGATTGGTTCAAAGTGATCAATACTGTTGGGGAACAGCTTACTGCACAAGAACTTAGAAATGCAATCTATACGGGGCCATGGTTGACAGATGCCAAGAAGTACTTTTCGAAATCACAGTGTCCCGCATATCAGATTGGCGGCGACTATTTAAATGGTTCTGCTATTCGACAAGACTTTTTGGAAACCACACTCAAGTGGATCTCGTCGAAACAGGATATTGAGCTTGAGGAGTACATGGCGCAGCACCAGCACGATGAAACGGCAATCGAACTGTGGCTATACTTTCAAAACGTAATTAATTGGACAACCTCTATTTTTCCTAACTATCGTAAGCTGATGAAGGGGATTGAATGGGGGTTTCTATACGATACTTATCATGAGAATACGTATAATCCGGCTACGCTCGAAGCTAGAGTTAGCGAGCTGATAGAGGACGAGGATGTTACCAAGCAGAAGGGGATATTTGAGTACGTGCTTGGCGGGCCAGAGCGCGTATTATCAATTCGGGCATTTAAGCCTAAGGACAAGCGAGCAGCATACGCAAAACAGAATGGAATCTGTCCGGTATGCGGCAAGCATTTTGAGTACGACGAGATGGAGGGCGATCATATTACTCCTTGGTCTCAAGGTGGGCATACAGTACTCTCCAATTTGCAAATGCTGTGCAAAGACGACAATCGAAAAAAATCCGGAGTATAATGCCAAGGAGCTAATATGGTACGAATAGATATGAGCACTGTAGCCGCGAGGGAAAAAGCATTCGGCGAATATGGAGATACGGTCTGGTTTATCTACAGGGTGTTTTCAGAAAGACTCAAGCGGCGTATGAAGGAGCAGGGCGTATCCAAATATCAAACTGCTGGGTTCAAGAATGCAAAAGAGTATAATGAGGCTCCAAGTTACCAACACGAAGTAAGTTATTCGATGGTTGACTCCATAACCGCACCTATTCCCCGATTGGATACGCGTCAGAATCCTTATCTAGTGCCTTCTTCCAAGTACTATCTACGATTTGTAGATACCTTGAATTTTAAGGATGTGTATGAGTGCATTTGGGGGTCTAATTATGAAATTAGAAACTATCTGCCTAATGTATTTGAGTCAGTGTGTAATGAAGCGCAATTCCAAAATAACCGACTAGGTAGCCTTATTAATGATATAAAGCAGACACAGCCTCTTAGGATTCCGAACAATACGATTCAACAAATATATGAAGGAATAAAAAGCGACTTGCTGAATGAGTGGGACAAATTCACAAGAGTTCGGAATCAAGAAACGAAAATAGCGACAGTAATTGACTTCGAAAGTAGTGCTGATAACGAAAGCATTGCCGCAGGAATCCCACTAATAGATAAGATTGATTCTGGCGGTGTCTCGAGAGAAGGGTTAGGTGAGGTTCTCGAACTTAAGCAACTTGGTGAACCATTAAAAAGATTTGTTGATTATCGGGTAACACCGCTGATAATGAATCGGTTTCTCCAACAAATATCAAAATAGTCACTTAGGGCGAAGTTTTAAAAACTTCGCCTTTTTTGATACACATCTTTTCCGATACGTCAATACCCGGTTTTTCGGGTGTCAAGACATTGGCGAAGCCTGATATATATATTGGGCGTAATTGAAGATAAGATGTAGTCAATCAAAGGCCTTTGATAAAAGTTAGTCTATTAAAACTGTGTTGGATGTTTATCCAGAAAAGGAGAAATGCATGAAACTAGCCAAGGTCAAACTTTCAGAAGTTGAAATTAGCAACGTTGAGAAGCCAAAAGCAGCTCGCGTGGTATCGGTATCAAAAAGTCCGCGCTACGCAGATAACGGTGATCCAATCAACGGATCGGTCGCAAAGGTAGTATGCCACATAGTAGATGCTGAACTTGCCAAAACATTGGAGAAATCTGGCGACGGGGTAGAGGACTTAAAGACGTATGCACTGGAACTTGTTGGGGATGAGAAGGATCTGCTGGAAATTTCTGAGGCAGAACTTTTGGGCACAGAGATTGAATTGAAAGACGCCAAGGTAATGCTTAAGTGGAGCGCGGGGCGTACTAGTGGCTGGCGTGA
The DNA here is from genome assembly GCF_056782095.1 of Dellaglioa sp. CoH-56-MRSF-13. The sequence continues at coordinate 310,363 of NZ_JBXAYC010000001.1, forward strand.
CGTGAAGCTTGTTATGAATATTAGCGATGGGAAGTAGGCGTAGGTATGAGTGAAAAAAAGAAGCTATCTGTTTGGGCGTACTTGAATGAAGCTCAATATTGTCTCACGAACCGTGACGCATTCGATGTTAAAAGAATTGAGTCTTTGATTGCAGCTGCGTACAGAATTTTTACCGGCCAGCAAGTAGGAGACTTTGAAGAGGAGTTCTTGAATGATAAAAAACGCAAGGGAAACAATTAGCAGATTTTTGCCAGTCTCTACGCATACTGCGAAGCTGAGCATCTATGAATCCATTGATGAGGTTGATCAACGCAAGCAGGTACGGTCAAGATTATTGTTTAAGGTCTGGGCATGTGTTACAGTGCTAATCATTCTCTGGAGCTGCGCTAAGTGGACGTGGGCTAAAATAATTGGCCAAAAATCGGAATTAGATCTATGGCCAATTATCCTGATGCTTGGACTACTTGGAGTAGTTGTGTCTCTTGCTGGGGCTTGGAGATATCTCCACAGTAGATATTCGCCAGTTGAACGTTGGAAGATGGAACGTTTGCTTTGGCAATTTTCGGAAAACGTTAATTTGATTAAGCAAGGCGTGACTGGCCATGTCGCATACGTAAGATGGGGATATGTGGTCTCGAATGATGAAGTTAAGATCACGCTACTAACGGGTGGCCGTGTCAGCTCGGATTTCGAAGCGGATATTGGACGCCGCCTGGTTGCATTCCTCACCAAGGAGACGACAGCTTACTGGGAAATTCGTGATAAGAAGTCTGGAAACGGCATTATCGAAATTAACCTAACTCACAATAAGGATGAGCGAATTACAATCAACCGTTTGGACGCGTTGCAGACAAGCGAAAAGATCAATATTCAATTGACTGGCAGAATGTCGCTAACATCTAAACAGCCGATGGGGTTGATAGTCGGTCCAACAGGAACGGGGAAAACTAGTTTGCTAAAGGGCCTGATTATATCCTTCTTGGTAAATAATCCCGATAATGTCGTGTATACGATCGATGGTAAGGCAGCGTTCTTGGGTCAGTCGATGAAGCGTATTGGTAAGGTTGCCATGAATACGGAAGAGGCAATTCAGCTCGTTGACGAATTGTGCAAAATCATGGATCAGCGATACAAGGAGCTAAATGCAGATCCCGATGATGAGCGGGATATTACGCATTGCGAAAAATTTCATCAGGGTACGATTCTCCTTGTTGTCGATGAGCTACTGTCGCTGGTTGCAAACATGAAGGCTGAGGATCAGCAGAGGAAAACAGCCGACAAACTATATCCCCAATTCAACGCCAAACTGTTGTCCTTGATTACAAAGGGACGGCAGAGTTCTATCTCGGTTATTGTAGCGGGGCAAATGATGCCTGCGTCTGCGCTCCCAACAGAGGCCAGGAGTTCGCTAGGGATGCGGATCAGCTTAGGTAGAACGTCGCCTCAGCAAGCTCAGGAGGTGTTTGGAGAGAGTCACCATGATTTACCGTTAATTGATGCAAAAGAATTTGGTGGTGTCATTTGGCTGGATGGTTTGAATTGGGATGGGCCAAAAGCATTTTTACCGCCAAAATATGATGAAGATAAACTGCCGTTTAAAGCAACACTTACAATGCTTGCTGGTAGGCGTGGCGGTGGCGGAACGCCACAAGCTGCGACTGCCAGCGAGGACTTGCCTGTTACTTGACATACAGGCAAGATAAGCTGAAAAAATGAGCAAGAATAGCGGTGAGTATGAGTACAACGCCAAAGTTATTACATTTGAAGATCATATCGAAATTGTGAAATATGGCGTGCCAAGGGTTCACAAATCTCCAAAATTATTGAAAAATCCAGAGTCGAATATGCCTATAAATGTGTCATATAGTGATGAAACCCAACTCGTGCAGCAGGCATTTAGGATTAAGAGAAAGGTGAAATACTATCTAGAGGCAAATTCGTTCAATTTGTTTTGGACGCTTACGTTTGATGACTCGAAGGTGAATGCAAAGAACTATGAGTATGCACGAAGGCGGCTGCGTGCTTGGTTGAAGTATCAGCGCGAAAAGTTCGGTAGGTTTGACTACCTATTTATTCCTGAACTTCATCCTTCATCGGGTAGAATTCATTTTCATGGCGTTACTGGCGGACTTGCCCCACCTTTAACGCCTGCACGTTACCCCAAGAGTCAGCGGCTAATTAAGAAAAAGGGATTGCAGATATACAATGCAGATAGCTGGGAAAAGGGTTTTAGTACGGTAAGCCATATTGCCGACAAGCGTAAGGCAGCTAACTATATTACCAAATATATAACTAAAGAACTTCTACAAATACCGCACGCATATCATCAACCACGGTACTTTGTGAGCCATGGACTAAAGCAGCCGACTGTGGATTACTGGGATCTAGATGAAAGTTATTTCGCAATTTTTAGACCGAATTTTGTTGTTGGGCACTTGGACAGCCCAGATAGTGCGCTGGAAACAGATGTAGCAATTTACCAGATTGATATTACGAGCGATGGCAAGTTAGCGCAGGACAACGATATAAAGACCGTCTGGAAACTAAAAAATACGGTCGATTTTGGGAATGGAGGAGGCCCTTGAATGGAAAACAACACGGTTACGAAGAAAGACCTGATATCGCTTGGTTATCGTGAGAATACTGCTGCTGAATTAATTAGACAAGCAAAGCGGAGCATGGTACAACAAGGATATGAGTTTTATACCAATCGGCGCCTAGGTCGGGTACCGGTTGCAGCGGTTGAGGCAATTATTGGAGCATCCATTCGAAAGGATGCAGACGATGCCAAAGACTAAGTTCGCTGGTGTATACAGTGGCCAAAATGGCCGCTACTACTATGATATACAGTTGGGGGTGGATGAAAGTACCGGAAAAAGAATCCGGAAAAAGAGTCAAAAAGACGCGGATGGCCAGTTGTTCAAGTCAGCGACTGCTGCGCACAGGGAAGTTGTACGACTGAAAGCAGAATTTGATCGCGAGAGCGGCCATACCGTCTATGCGTTAACCTATGGCGTGTACATGCGAAAATCGTATATTCCTGCATACCAAGCTAGCGTACAAAAAGAAACGTTTGAAACGCGTAAGACTTCATTAAACGTCTTCGTACAAAAATTTGGAGATATAGAATTACGAAAGCTAGATGTTAGGCAGGTTCAGGGCTTTAGGAACTGGCTGCTTACAGATGCTGGTTACTCACAGAGCTATGCAAGTTTGGTCTTTGGTATGTTTCGTAAATCGCTGGATTTTGCGGTTGAGATGAATTACTTACCTAGTAATGTGTCAAAGCGTGTTAAGGCGATACCTAAGGGACGTGCTACGGTGCCGTATTGGACTAAGAGTGAGTTTCAAGCTGTACTAAACCAGATTTGTACTAGCGACTACTACGAACACCTGAACTTTGTCATGCTGTATGTTTACTTTATGACGGGTGTTCGTGTTAATGAGGGGATGGCGCTACAATGGGCGGACGTGGACTTCACGCATGCACAATTACGCGTTACTCACATGCTGGTAATCAAGACCAAACAAAATTGGGAACGGCATGACTACACTAAAACTGATAGCGGTTTGAGAACTATCTCCATAGATCGGGATACTTTGAAGGTGCTCCGTGTTTGGAAAAAACGTCAAACTCAGAATGGTTTTGGTAAGCAGGATGATTTTGTCTTTAGCTATGACGGAAGCCCGATGCTGAAATCAACGCTCATGCGGATAATCCATCGGTACGCCAAGTTGGCCAATGTTCACCCGATACAAGGGAAAGGACTTCGGCATAGTCATGCTAGTTACTTGATTAATGAGTTCAATGTATCAGTGCTTGTTCTGTCTAAACGGCTGGGGCACTCATCCCCGGAAATTACGTTAAGGCACTATGCGCACATGTATGTTGGTGCAGATAAGGAACTAGCACAGATGATGTCAGGTCATATAACCTATGCAGCACCAAAGGAATCTAAGGTGAAGTTTAATGGTAATCAGACTGTTGCTCCGCCGCAGCTCCGCCAATGAATAATAAACTGGCATAAATGCCGTTGTAACAACGATTGTAATCGACCGTTATAATTGAATGGGAATAAGCTTAAAAATGATAATCCTTTAGTATAAGGATTATTTTTTTTGCATGAAAGTAATCACAATCGTTTAAATAATTTTGAATCCTTGATTTAATGATGGATAATGATAAGCTAACAGTAAGATTGATATAAAAGGAGATTAACTATGATTTGGTTATGGATACATTTGATTACTTGGGTTGTGATAGCGGTTCTAGTGGCGCTCACAATTTTTACAAATACTAATACAAAAATTTATCAAATGATTACGAGACTGGGATATTTGATTTCAATTGCTAGTGGTATTATGTTGCTAGGGTACGCATGGCAAGGAAATCCAATTTTAACGGCCATTAAATTAGTTGTTGCCTTAATATTTATTGGACTAACTGAAATGACCTTTGCACGAAAAAATAAAAAGCAATTAAATAAAAGTATCATCTACGCGGTAGGCATCTGTTGCCTATGTGTGGGTGTTTTAGGATTAATGCTCGCAGGTGGAAGACCTTTTATTTAGACAATAAAATACTACATAATATTTAGGCGAAAATCTAAGTATTATGCGGTGTTTTTATTTTAAACAATTTAAATAAAATGCATTTAATCGATATAATTCTATTTGCTGAGCACTCTAACTTGACTGTGACGTAACAAGATAGTATATATTTATGTATATTGTAAATGTATAAAAAATACTTAATGGGGGTTAATTATTATGAAATCAGTTGTTGTAAAAAAATCAGGTGGCCCAGAAGTACTGGAAATTGTCGAACGCTCAATTCCAAATCCAACTCAAAATAAAACAGTTATAAAGATTCATGCTTTTCCAGTACACCGTTATGAGGTGCTAACTAGAGAAGGTGGATCACCTTCAGTTAAATTTCCGAGAGTAATAGGTGTTGAAGCTGTTGGTGAGGTCTATGAGCCTTCACAGGAAAGTAACTTAGAAAAAGGACAAAAGGTCGTAATTTTTATGGGTGGCCTTGGGCGTGAATTTGATGGTAGTTATCAAGAATATGCTTTAGTTCCTGATAATATCATTTATCCTGTAACATTCAATGGAACTTGGATAGAGTTAGCCAGTTATCCTGAAACTTTCTATACTGCTTTTGGGGCTTTAAAAGCAACACGATTTAAGGAAGGTCAATCTTTATTAATTCGTGGTGGAACTACTGGAGTTGGAATGGCTGCGTTATTGTTAGGAAAGGGATTTGGACTTTCTGTATCTAGTACAACAAGGCAAAACAACCGTAAAGAGTTGCTATATACTTTAGGAGCTAATGAAGTCATATTAGATCAAGATAATCATATTGAAACAAGTAACAAATTTGATGTGATAATTGACGTGGTAGGTACTACAACTGTAGAGGATTCCTTAGCACATCTTAAAACAGGAGGGTTTTACACGTTAGTTGGTCAATTGAGTGGGGAATGGTTATGGAAAGACTTTGACCCGTTCATCAACTTGGCGAATAAGTACGCGACAGTTTTTGATTCATCTAATGTTGATAGTTCTATGGTTAATGAGTTGTTTAATATTATTAATGAAAAACAGTTTCACTTTCCGATTTCTAAAGTTTTTAAACTAGATGATATTCAAGACGCTCATCGCTATTTGATGGAAAAAGACCGTCCAATCGGACAGGTTATTGTTACTAACGACTAGAGTGTCAGATTGAATTATTTAACTAATCTAAAAAAGTAGTTTCTAAGTTTCCAATATTTGGGTTCACTTCACATCTTTAGGTAACTTGTCTTCGGTATTAAACCGGAGGAAGGTTGCCTAATTTTTTTTCTTGTCTATTCAATCTTTTCATTCAAAATGGCAAACTCAAGCCAGCCGTATTTTGAGGAACCAGTTTTAATAAGGGTGTCGCCAGAATTAAGCTGCCATAAATAGTCTGCGGTTTTTAACTTATTTTTTTGACAGAATGATTTTAGTTTAGTTAATCCTTGATGGATACCAGCTTCATTGTTTTCCACTAAAATACATGCGTAATTACCTGCATGTTTTTCCATGATTGGGATAAAAACGTCATGATCATCTGTAAGTTTTTCTTTGATAACTCTAAAAGACGCTTCAGCGTAACCGATTGGATTATCAACAGCCAATGTTGTAAAAAATCCAGATTGTGTTGTATCCATAACAGCTAATGCGTCTAATTGTTTATAGAATTCTGAAAATAATTGAGCGACTTCTTCCTCAGTACAACCTACGGATTGACGAGAACACCAAAAAATTGTTTTCATTCGGTTTTCTATCTTGGGCTGATATAGGGTAGTGTCCTTAGTAACAGATTGTTCTTCAATTTTTTTGTTGATAACATTTTTAATTTTAACTAATTCGTCAATCTTTTTATCAATTTTACCTTGAGCATTCAGTAATTGAGGTGTTGGTACGCCTTTTGAATGGATTTTAATTTCCTTGATATCAGCTACTGAAATATCTAAACTACGTAAACCAAGTATAAATAGCAAATCGTATAATTGGTCATAATCATAATAACGATAACCAGATTCGTTTTTTTGGGCAGGTTTAAAAATATTTTCTTGGTCATAAAAGATTAATGTACGGCGAGTTGTGTTAGCTAATTTGGCCATCTCACTTATTTTTAACATATAAGGCTCCTTTATTGTCTGTAACGTAACGGTACAGTGTATGATTAAGTATAACATGAAAAAATTCAGACTTAAAAGAAAGGTGGTTTGATCAATGAAACAGGAATCTCTTTTCTCTAATCAACCTCAAAATTCACCATTAGCCAGTCGAGTTCGACCACGAAAATTAGAAGAATTTGTTGGTCAACAGAATCTACTTGGCCCTAACAAAATATTACGAGAAATTATTGAAAGTGATCAAGTTCCTTCAATGATTTTTTGGGGTCCACCTGGTGTTGGTAAAACAACTTTAGCCGAAATTATAGCAAGTAAAACTGAATCTAATTTTTTAAGCTTTAGTGCAGTTGATAGTAGTATTAGTAAGATAAAAAAAATTATGAAACAAGCGGAGTTAGATTGTGAAATTGGTCAAAAAACCATTGTTTTCGTCGATGAAATACATCGCTTTAATAAAGCACAACAAGATGCATTTTTGCCTTATGTTGAAAGAGGTAGTATTACTTTAATCGGTGCTACAACTGAAAATCCGTCTTTTGAAGTGAATTCAGCGTTATTATCCCGGTGTAAAGTATTTGTACTGCATGCGCTTAAACAGGCAGATATTGTTGTATTAATCGAAAACGCGCTCAGCAACCCGGACGGATTTGAAGAACAAACAATCCACATTAGTTCTGATGAAATTCAAGCGATTGCTAATTTTGCAGATGGTGATGCCAGAATGGCATTAAATACCTTGGAAATGGCAGTTCTGAATGGTGAAAAAGCTGATAATATCGTTACGGTGACGATGGATAATTTAAGCCAATTGATTAATAAAAGATTTGTCCGTTATGATAAAAATGGGGAAGAACACTATAATATAATTTCAGCTTTGCACAAATCGATGCGTAATAGTGATGTCGATGCTGCTATTTATTGGCTGTCCCGAATGCTAGAAGGCGGAGAAGACCCGATATATATAGCACGGCGACTTGTTCGATTTGCAAGTGAAGATATCGGGTTAGCAGATACGAATGCACTCAATGTGACAATTAATGTTTTTCAGGCATGCCAATTCATTGGTATGCCTGAATGTGATGTTCACTTAGTGGAAGCAGTAACCTACTTGTCTCTGGCACCTAAATCAAATGCCGTTTATAAGGCAAGATTAGCTGCAGCTAAAGATGTTAAAACCACGGCCAATGATCCCGTACCATTACAAATACGTAATGCGCCTACCAAATTAATGAAAGATCTAGGGTACGGTAAAGGGTACGAATTAGCTCATTATGCCAAAGATAAGTTAACGACTATGAGTACCATGCCACCTTCCGTAGCAGGACATCGATATTATAAACCAACCAGCGAAGGTAAGGAACGACGTTTTAAAGAGCGTTTAGCCCAAATAAAAGCATGGCACCAAATAAATGGATAGAATAAATAGAAAGTATTTTTGAGATGAGAATACTTCAGACGTAGACAAAGTACTGAGTAATCAGTACTTTGTTTTTTTATATAGGTTGAATGTATTACTTAAGCGTCTTACAACGAAAGTGGATACGAGAAAAACGATTAGTAAAGAGGAGGCATACTAATGGCTAACAATGGGATACCTAGCATAAACGAAGTCGGCATGTTACCAAATTTATTTTTAGTGATTAAATTTCAAGATGGCGTGACTAAGTATGTACGGAGTGAGATAAATAAAAGTGAGATGGAAAGTTTCAAATCGGGAGCAAAGAATAAACTTGGATTTTTAAAATTGACGCCAAAAAATTATTGGATTGGGAATGACATTGTCATTAAAGTGGATAATCATTTTAAAGTGAACGATAAGATCTATGATGGTAATGATATTTATAGGAACGGCAAAGATTCTTATTAATTAAGAGATTCTTTTAAAATATAATCGTTTATTAATTGTATCTACAAAATTAATAAAGGGCCATCTAGATAGTTGCTTCTCTAAAAGTGCTTATCCAGATGGTTCTTTTATTTAGCTATTCATATAGTTCAGATAAATTGGAAAAAGGTGCTATAATAAAATGTCTTTAGTAGTATTTAAACGATTTGTAGAGTAATCTAACTCATTAATTTTAAAAAAACGAGGGAATTAAAATGGTAGAACAAGTCAGAAAAAAGAAAGTTGAATTACCTGAATTATTTTATGATTTAGTCTTTGCATACGCAATTTCACAAGCTACGGATTTACTTCATCATTTTCAAGTAAGCACATCAAGTATGATTAGTGCATTTATTATCTTTTCAGTGGTAATGGTCGTTTTTATTAACACATGGATGATTAAGAGTGTTTTTATTAATCGATATAGAAAAAACTCGATGACTGATATTATTCTTTTTATGATTGATATGGCAATTTTACTTTATATGTCCAATGCTTTTGAGGGGGATATCCATAATTGGTTCCAACCATTTGCAATTGCAACAGGGCTATTATCCACAGTATTAGTTGTTCAATATGGCACGGTATACCTGACAGCTGCTAAAAAGGATGATAAAAAAATTGCTAAACTAATGATGTTGATTGTTGCAACAAGAACATTACTCGTATTTATTGGCTCCTTTTTGCCACTAAACATAGGCATTGCGGTATTCTTGCTGGGTATTGCAGTGAGTTGGATATTACCAGCTCTTGGTGGTTCAGTTTTGAAACTCCACCCACTTAATTTTCCACATATATTAGAGCGTCTAACACTATTAACAATTATTACATTTGGAGAAAGTATTCTCGGTATTGCCTCGTATTTCACCGTTAAAACATTTAATTTTTATTCAATTTTAATATTCATGATTATCGGTGCACTTTTTATGACCTATATTACTCAAATGGATCATTATATTGATGAAAATCGTTCGGGTGAAACAGGTATTCGATTAATTTATATTCATTACTTTGTCTTGTTTGGCTTAAGTTTAGTCACTATTTCGTTAGGTTTTATTAGTGAAATCGAAATACCTAAAAACTTTTCAGTACTATGTCTATATTTAGGTATATCGTTATTTTATTTAGGGTTATTCTTAACCAGTCCGTATAATAAAAAATACTTACGATTGGGTAATGTGGTCATTGGATTCTTTACAACGACAACTATAGTGGGTGTAATATTAAGCTTAATATTTAACAATTTTCCAGAAATTGTGAGTATAACGGTATTAGTGACCATTGCGAACTCTGCAATGTATGTACACTATATGATTAAACGAACGAAACAGAATCAAAGTTATGACATTAAAAACTGAAAACTAGCTGATAAACCTAATTTGGGTTTATCAGCTAGTTTTTTAATTGAAGAATCATTTTTACAGTGTTTATGATTAAAATTGTATATTTAGTAGCAGTATGATTAGAAGGATATAAATGAGAATGATGATAGCAACCAATAGCATTAAAAGGATTGATAATAAGCAGTAAAAAAAATTTTTCTGAAAGAAGGGTAAGTTGAGAATAGAATCTGTAACAGCAGAAAGTCCTAAACCAGCTAAAGATAAGCCGACAATTCCATTTAAAAAGGCAATCCATGGGCCCAATATACAGAGTGCGATACCGATTCTCATTAGCCACTTCACTTGATTGTTATCAGTTTTAAATATTTTTTTCATTGATAGGACCACCCTTCATAATGATATGAATTAATATTTATTTTAATATACTACAAAATTAATTTGATGTAATCTTATCTGTCTTCTTACTGGTTAAATTGATAAGATCGTTTAAAATAGACAAAGATAAAACGAGGTGTTATTATCAATTTGAAAAAAATAATAGCTTTAGTTAGGATATGAAAATGAAAAAATATAAAGATTATATGAATGAAACCCTTTCTGTTCTTGGTAGCCTATCTTTATGTTTAATAATCTTGTCATTCTTTATTAAAGATAGTTTAGTCAGTTCGATTTTTTATGATGTTAGGATTTATCTGTTAGGCATATTCTTATTGAGACCAATTGTACAATACTTTAAAGCAAAAAATAAATAGCCTTACAATGAACTTTTTGGCAGTTCTACAGAGTAAAGCTATTATTAATAATCCACTTAATCGACAATGTTGTCTTACTGACATTGTCGATTTTTTTGGATAAAATAATATATCGTTTGACATTATACTATGTAACGTATAGTATTGATTTTGAAAGGAGTGAGTTGATGAATATACAGATGAAAAAAGGGTTATTAGAATTTTGCGTGTTAGCGACGCTGAGGACATCAGATTCTTATGGTTACCAAATTATTAAAGACACCTCAAGCGTGATTGAACTTTCAGATTCAACTCTTTATCCCATTTTGAAACGACTAGAAAAACAAGGCGCTATTGAGAGTTACAGTGTTGAACACAATGGTCGATTGCGAAAATATTATCACATAACTGAGGCGGGATTAGTAGATATTCAAGAATTTTTAGATGATTGGCAACAGGTAATAAACGTTTACGATTACATAAAGGGAGTGTAACGATGAGTAAGAGAAAATTTATTGTAGAGCTAGAAGAAGAACTTAAACATTATCAAGCGGCAGACATTGATAATACACTTGATTATTATGACGAGATGATTGATGACCGTTTAGAAGCGGGCGAATCTGTGACAGATATTATTCTAAGTTTAGAAAATCCAAGTCAAATTGCGATACGTTTGATTCAAAATGACCGACCAAAAATACAAAAAAAGTTATCGACACCAATAATCGTTTTGATTGTCATTTTACTTATCCTAGGAGCACCTGTATGGGGACCGCTATTGCTGACGGCTGCTATTCTAATTGCCACAGTTTATTTTTTAATATGGTTAGTACCAATGATTGCAGGCGTAATCGCTACCTCATTTATTATCAGTGGCGTGATTAGTTTAGGACTATCGCCATTTGATATGTTTAATCAAGGTTTTAACGTTGGATTGATGCAATTTGGGGTAAGTTTTGTAATTGTAGGTGTTGGTATTTTATTCATCGCAATGACCTGGTATTCAACGAAATATTTAATTAAATATTCGATTAGTCTGACACGCTGGTTAATTCGTTTATTCAGAAGACAATTGAAGGAGGTCGCTTAAAATGATTGAATATATAAGACGTAATTGGTTGAAAATTAGTTTATTTCTGATCTGGTTTGGCGCTATAGTCATGTTTACTAGTTACGCATTATCAGGTTTTGATTTGTCAGTATTTAAATATGAGGGTGAACATAGTTGGTTCCGAACGTTTTATTTCTAAATGACCACGTCTGATTTAATAAATGTGGTAAGTTAGAATTACGGTAGTATAAAAGGGCATTAAAATCCATTTTTAATAGGATTTCGATGCCCTTTTATTTTTTTGGAAAGACGATTAAATAGTGCAAGCCGTAAACGTTTACATAAGATTGTTGTGATGTTACAATTAATTTGTGCCGGGGGCGGCATATTATTTAATAGGTTATTACTTACAAGGGGGCATGACAAATGAAAAAGGGGCTAACTATCGCAACAACAATGATAACGTTGTTCACGCAATTACCATTATCTTCTGTGTTTGCGCAGGACCTTAATCCAACGACAGAAACGTCATCTTCAAAAGCAGCTACGGCGTCAACTGCTAAAAAAGCGACAAAAGCAGAGACAGGTATGACTCGTACTGGAGATACAAATACGGATCTTACAGTTGAAGCACAGAAAGATACGATTGAAGCTGGCCAATTGGCTAATTTTAATTTATATTTTAAAATTTCAGGTAAGAACACCTCATTTACCAATGCCGATATAAAGGTTACGTTACCAAGTAATTTAAATGAAAATATGACATTTACGCAAGATTTATCAGAACTTAAAATTGCGGGCGTCACACCAATTTATGATAAAGATAAAGGTGTATTGAATTATCATTTTGATACGCTTAATGCAAGAACAGCAAATAAAGTAATTATAAAAATAGGAACAGCAAATGGCGCAATTATGCCTAATACAAAATTAGACACAGCAGCAACATTTACTGGAACGGATCAGAATGGCGAAAATAAAAGCTATGATTCTAAAACTTCAATTAATATAACAGCAAATAATAATTATGCTATGACAAATAAAGTTACTAGTATTGAAGGACAAACATATAATAATCCTAATCGTGGCGATATTGTAAACTATGGTGTAGGGGTTAGTGCGCCGAAAAAGGAATTAGGCGCACTGTATGTTAAAGAAGGTTCTAAAGTTAACGTGACCTATAAATTAGGCGCTGGAATAGACTACTATGGTGTAAAAGATGGCGCACAAGAACCGAGTGTCAGTACAGATGGTAGAACATTAACCTGGGAATATACAGCACCAAGTTACGCTGAACAAAAAGCAGCTGTGACTGATTTCTTTGAAAAAAATGTGACTATCCAAGCAAAAGTAACTGACAAGGCTGCCTATTATTCACAGATAACGAATACAGTGAGTTCAACAGCAACTTTCCTTGATGGTAGTGTAAATAGTACAGCACCAATTAAATCAACGGTTATGGTTATGCCCAATGATCCTAAGGAAGTTCCAATTCCAATTCCTGGTGGATCAGCATTTCCAACTAATCATTTAGGACCAAAAGATGGAAACGGTGGCGTGGCATCAGCTACATTAATTGACCCGGATGTGACAGTTAACGATGATGCTTATCTAAGTTATGGATTAACATTATCCTCACAAAATGCGACATCACCTTATATTGGATTTTCTTATTATAATATTTATTATGATGTGGATACGCATTTAAATCTTGATAGTTTTACAACGGGTAATTTTTATTACATGCCAAACAATAATTTACCAACTTTTTCACCAACAAAAGCTAAAGTACCATTTGCTATGTTGGTAAAATACGAAACAGATGGAAAAGTTGATGATAACTGGACATTACTCAATATGGATATGAAGACTAACGCCAATTACACACGTGCTCAGTTAGGTATTCCGGATGGGAAAAAAGTGGCTAATATTTGGCTGTGGTTCCATGATGAGAAGATAACAAAAGTTCCAGCAAATAGAGACATAGCTGCATCTGCAACCTATGATCCAGAAAGTAAAAAAACCGTTAAAATGGCTCCAGCTGGATTGTATAATAGCGGGATGAAAGTTAACGCAACGATTGATAAAGGATTCACTGGTCAAATAACTAATAAAATGGATATGACTTTCTATGGCGTTCAGGCACCTGATGAAACAGGTTTTGAAGCAGCTCGATATGTTGATTACACATCTAACCCATGGGCAGAGGCATTTAAGGGTGAAAATGGTCAGGTTTATACAGATCGAATTGCGCCTCGTCACGTTGAAGTCGCAGCAAAAACAACCGGTGAAACAAAAGTTGTTAAAGCTTCAGTTAGTTTACTAAATACAGTCGGAAGTACAGTTAATGAAGGTGAAAATACTGTCTTAACTTCAATAGAAAATAATAAGGCATCAATTTCACCTTTATCAGGACCTTATCTGAGTTATGTGCTATTACCAACAGGTGTAACGTTCAAAGAAAGCGTTGCTTCAACGAACTATAGCGCTGAATTATATGATAAGGATTACAAAGGTACTGGAAGACAACTCGTTAAAGTAACAATGAATGGCGACAAATTAGTAGCCGGTAAATTCCTTAATGGTCAATTTAAAATTAATATTTCAAAAGATGCGACACCTAATATGACATTTAACATGACAGGAACAATTGGTGATACTGATTATACAGCTGTGAAACCGACAGGTGATGAACCACTTTTAACGGATACAGTAAAATCTGTTGATACAGATGATATTGATAAAGATGGTAAAACAGACACACCAATTATTAAAACAGGTAATTCATATGTGTTAAATCAAGAATCAAATATTGATGTTGATGCAAGTATTAAAGGTGATAAAGATGATAAGTTTGGCGATTTAGGTAATGTTACAGTCGGCAAAAAAGCCACTTATCAAGCAACATTAACAAATAATACAGATGATAAAATTACATCAATGCAGTTCTTAGATGTTTTACCATCTGTCGGAGATTCAAATATTACCGATGGTGCAGCACGTAATTCGGCTTATGAAATGAAATTAGATGGGGCCATTACTTTACCAAGTGCATGGGAAAATAAGATGACTGTTTTATATAGTACATCTAAAAATCCTAAACGTGCCGGTATATTAGATAAGAATACAAATTATCCAGCAGGAACGGCTAAAATTGTTGACCCAACTGGGGCTGAAGATGCAACTTGGGTAACAGCTGATAAAGTAGCTGATTGGTCAACCATTCATTCATACAAAATTACGCTTAATGACGGAGTTGAATGGGCCCAAGGTAAGGGAGTTACATTATCATTTGATCTAGTTGCGCCTAAAGAATCTGAAATTTCAGATTCAACATTAATTAGTAATAAACCAGCTGAAACAACGAAAGTGTCACGCGCTGTTCAAGAAACACGTGGTGCTTACAACAGTTTTGGTATCGCAATTAACAAGTTGCAAGTTGTTGAAACTGGTGCAATAGGCACACAATTAATTCGTGCTAGCGCTGATGTTACTGCAAATTATGTAGATGTAGATGGTAATAAACTTGCTGATGATGTTGTCCAAAGTGGGTACTTCGATGATCCATATACGACAACTCAAAAAGAGATTTCAGGTTACGACTTTGTAAAAGTAGAAGGTAACGTTTCTGGTAAGTTTGGGGCTGATGCAGTAACAGTTAACTATGTTTATAAGAAAACTTCTGCACCAGTGACTGTTAAATATGTCGATGAAAATGGTAAATCGGTAGCTGATTCAAAAGAACTTACTGGTGATTTTGGTGATGTTTATACATCAGATGCTGCTGTTATTTCAGGATGGACATTGAAAGAAACACCAAGTAACGCAAGTGGTAAGTTTACTGCTGATAAACAAACAGTCACATATGTCTACGAAAGAGCGGATGCGGCTGACGTTACAGTTAAGTATGTCGATGCAGATGGAAAAGAATTAGCAACATCAGATGTACTTTCAGGAAAAGTATCAAATCCATACAGTACAACTGCTAAAAATATTTCAGGATGGACGTTGAAAGAAACACCAACGAATGCAAGTGGGACATTTACAGAGACCGCACAAACAGTCACATATGTGTATGAAAAAGCGGATGCAGCTGATATCACGGTTAAATACGTTGATGTAGACGGAAATGAATTAGCTAAATCAGATGTGCTTTCAGGAAAAGTATCAAATCCATATAGTACAACCGCTAAAAATATTTCAGGATGGACATTAAAAGAAATACCTGAAAACGCAACGGGAGTATTTACGGATAAAGCTCAGACAGTTAAGTATGTGTATGAAAAAGCAGATGCTGTCCCTGTTACAGTTAGATATGTTGATGGAAGTGGGAATGATTTAACTAAAGCTGATACGCTTTCAGGAAAAGTTGGGGATGCTTATACAACTGATGCCAAAGTATTATCAGGTTGGACGTTAAAAGAAGTACCAAAGAATGCACAAGGAATATTCACAGATGCTGCACAAACGGTTACGTATGTGTATGAAAAAGCAGATGCAGCTGATGTGACGGTCAAATATGTAGATGGAAAAGGTAACGAGTTAGCAACATCAGATGTTTTATCTGGTAAAATTGACGCTGACTACAAGACAACCGCTAAGGAATTAGTAGGTTGGACGTTAAAAGAAACGCCAAGTAACGCCAACGGAACATTTACGGATAAAGCCCAAACAGTTACGTATGTGTATGAAAAAACAGATGCTGAAGCTGTAACAGTTAAGTATGTAGATGAAAAAGGCAACGAGCTAGCAACACCAGATAATCTTTCTGGTAAATTAGGAGATTCATACAAGACAACTGCTAAACGTATTGCAGGTTGGAATGTTAAAACGACTCCTAAAAATGCAGAAGGAACATTTACAGATAAGACTCAAACAGTTACGTATGTTTATACGAGATCAGCTGCTAAAGATGTCACTGTAAAATATGTTGATAAAGATGGTAATGAATTATCAGCTTCAGTAACATTCTCTGGTAAGATTGGTGACGCATATACATCTAAAGAGAAACAACTTTCAGGTTGGATGTTGAAAGAGGCGCCAAGTAATGCTAAAGGTATCTTCACGGATACGGCACAAACAGTCACGTATGTTTATGTTAAAGATGAAGATAAAACAGTAGTGACACCGCCGGTAACACCACCAACAGATAATTCAAAAGGAAATACAACAACAGAAACGTTGACGGATGTTCCTGAAGGAAACACTCACTCAAATACAGTAAGCAAAGCAAATAATACAAAGAGTGATACAGGAAATCTTCCTCAAACAAATGAGGCAACAAGTCTTTTGGTAACGTTATTAGGTGCTGCATTACTCGCAACATCAGTTATCTTTATGATAGGTAGAAAAAAATCAAAAAAGGCTAAAAAGTAAAATTCTAAGATTATAGAATGAGTAGAAGAAGTCTTAAGACCCCTATGTCAACGAGTGTTGGTGGGTAAATTTTGGAAAGACCAATTCATTTTCGAATTGGTCTTTCTTTTTTTATTTTCAAAGAGAATTCAAACATAATTCGGTCGTGTAAATGTTGCCAACACCAATAAATGGTATCAAAATGAAGAATAATGTTAACGCGGGAATTATTCTTAAAAATTGTAACCTGTTACGCTTAAGGATAGTCAATATACTTAAGCGGATTCAATTAATGCTTTTTGGTTGACTGTGACGTAACGAGATAGTCTATGTTGATAATATACCGCAAGTACTAATTATTGAGGCTGTTGATGAAGCTTATGCCACTTCAAAAAAAGTCAATTAAAAAAAG
Organism: Dellaglioa sp. CoH-56-MRSF-13; assembly: GCF_056782095.1. The sequence continues at coordinate 327,811 of NZ_JBXAYC010000001.1, forward strand.
ATCAGCAGGTTTTTATCATGATGGGGGGTTCAGTAGAGACCTTGAAAAGGTATTCAAACTGGGAGATATTCAAGAGGCACATCGCTATGGCATGAAATCTGACCAATTTATAAATAAGGAGAAAAAATGATTAATACAAATAACAAATTAAATGAAGAGATTATTGCACTAGAAAAGGGTGCGTTGGATAAGTGGTTCAAAGGGGACACTTCGGGTTACCTAAATATTTGGTCACAAAAACAGTTTTCGTATTTTGACGGTGCTGTTAAAAGACGTGTTGATAGTTATGAAGACATAAAAGAATCAGTTTTAGCTAATGTTGAAGGAAAACTATTTGCTGACAGTTACGATTTTGAATATCCACGAGTGCAAGCAGTCGATGATATGGCTGTTTTAACATATCAACTATATGCAAAAACGACGTTGATTGATATGCAATACAATTGTATTGAAGTTTATCAAAAAGAAGAAGATGGCTGGAAAGTAATCCACTCAACTTGGTCATTTATTCGACCAATGGATATGGATTTTGGTAAAGCTAAAAGTATTGTTTAAAAAGGTGAAGTTAACCTTTATTCACGATATACTGAAACAGTTCTCTTAACTATTTTGAAGGCACAAAATATACACAATTAGTGATTTACAAAAGAATGCCGACAAAATAGAGTTTGCTTCGCATTGACCTTGATGTTGCGAAAAAGTTTTACAAGAATAATTATTAATACAAATCGGAATAATCAGTCAGATAACATAAATAATTTAAATTGGAGTAGATAGAAATGACGACACATAAAGTACACAGTTGGTTAGGCGTTCCCTATGCCAAAGCTGAAAGATTTGCTGAACCAGAGTTGGTTCCTTTTGATGAAACAAAGCAGTATGTTAAGTATGGACCAGCACCTTTGCAGGCTGGCGATACAAGTTGGCTGGGAGCCGTTAGCGGACTTAGCGAAGATTGTCTAAACCTTAATATTTGGGCCCCTGAAGACATGGGGGAGGAACCATTACCAGTTGTTGTTTATATTTTTGGTGGTGGCTGGGTGTTAGGATCAAATACACAAGCAGTTTCTGACGTATCAGGACTAGCTAGTACTGGTCGTGTGATAGGCGTTTCTATTAATTATCGCCTTGGACCGTTTGGTTGGTTATCACTAGCACAGTATGGTGGTAAATTAAAAGATGCAACTAACCTTGGTCTTAAAGATATAATAACGGCTCTTAAATGGATTCAAAAAAATATTGCTTATTTTGGCGGTGATGCTAATAATGTCACAGTTACGGGACATAGTGCAGGTGCTTTTTCATCATTAGAACTATTATCAGCGCCTAGTGCTGACAATCTTTATCATCATTTAGCAGCTTTTTCTGGTATGCCTTCTCGATTAGTGCCTCAATGGGTGGCGCAAGAGCGTGCTCTAAAAGTGTTAAAACATTTTGACTGTGTTAATAATCCAGAGCACTTATTACAGGTCGATGCTTATGAATTAGCTGAAGCAATGAATGCAACTCAATCACCTGATCCGGGTACTCCACATGGCATTGACAATGATGTGATAGCTGTTACTGACGATAGTCAACTAATAAATGGGGTTATAGCTGATCACCCGATGCATGTTCTTGAATCTGGGAAACACAAAGATGTAGATATTCTATTTAGTAGTACCACAGAAGAAACTTTTTATTGGGTCTTAAATCGGACAAAAGATTTTGATCCAGTGACCCTTGACAGGCTTACAGAGCAATTTGCCCACAGTATGCGTATTCCTTTATCTAGAGCCCAGCAAGTAATCAATTCCTTTGCTGATGATACTTTGAAGCCTGTAGAGGTAAGGGGATTATTATTAACGCATTTATCCTTTACATTACCTCAAATTCGTGGAGCAGTGGCTCATGCTAATGCAGGTGGAACATCACATGTGTTAGTTGTTGCACCTGTCAAAGGAGCGGAAGTCGCTGTCCATGGAACAGAGATGTACGGCATTGTTGGACAGATTAGCCCTAATGCCAGTCAAGAACAAATTGATCGGGACAATTATATTAAAGACACGTTATTAGATATGGCGGAAGGTCATTCCGATCTTACTTGGGACGCTGTTAAAGTAGATAAAATAAGTGCTAAAGGAATTGGAAACATGCCTTATAATGCTACAGAACATAGTTTGGATATTCTTGAAATATTTAAAGGAATAGACCGTCCTTAATAGTTTATAGCAAAAAGTGGAGGTCAATTCATTGTTGGCTAGCTGACTCAAATTGGTGTTTTTTGGAGATAACAAGTATGACAACAGTTTAAAGATGTGTTGGCTTCTCGCTTCCGCAGACGACCGAAAGCTAAAACTAGCGGTGATTGTTTTTGATAGCAAGACATAATTTTTTGACCTTTTAAATTTTGTTCGGATTAATTATAGATTTTGCATTTCTGAATAATTGGTGGAGAAAACTATATATTATTGTGAAACATTTGAGGATTTTCTTGGACTTAGAACGAATAAAGGGAGATACAAGGACTTGGACCGAAAAACATTTATTTCTAAAGACGTTATTTATGTAATGATAGCCACTTTTTTCTATCAATTTAGTATTCAGTCGGTAAATCCGTTAATCAGTGGCTATGTTACACATTTAGGTATTACTAGTACTCTAGCAGGTTTAATTGTTGGTATTATGAGTATTACTTCATTATTTTTAAGACCTATTGCTGGAAATCTTACCGATAAAATATCAAAATATGGGTTAACATTTATTGGTGGTATTCTATGTGCCATTAGTGATTTTGGATATATGTTTTCTTTTAATACTGCTTGGTTATTCTTTTTTAGAGTCATTAATGGGGTTGGTTTTGTCTTATGCACTGTATGCTTGGCAACCTGGTTGGCTTTCTTGGTGCCGCGCCAACGTGTTGGTGCGGCGATGGGGTATTATGGGTTGGTAAACGCTCTTTCTATGGCAGTTGCCCCAGTTTTGTCACTTGAGATATATCAAAAAGTAGGGTATAAAATGATTTTTCTTTTGGCCGCTGTCAGTGCGATTGCCGTGGTAATCACAATTCAGTTTATTGATAATCGAGCCATGCCATCTTTCGTTCGTAAGGAAGCGACACATTTTAAGCTGATTCAACGAAGTGCATTACCAGTTGCATCAATTTTTGCTTTAATTTCTATTCCATATTTTGCGGTCCAGGCTGACATTGTAATGTATGTTCGAGCAAGTAATCTAAATATTACTGTTAGCTTATTTTTTGTAATTTATTCAATTGTTTTGATTTTTAGTCGAATTTTATTAAAAAACTATTTTGACAGTATTCCCTTTGGTGTTTGGTTTTATATCTGTATGATTGTGACTGTGGGCTATCTTTTTTTCTTAACCATAATGCATAACAATTTAGAGATGGCGTTAGCTGCGGCTTTGATGGCCATTGGGTTTGGAACAATGGTTTCTGTTTGCCAGTCTACAGCTCTATTATTAGCGCCTTTGCAAGAACAGGGGCTGGCTACTGCAACTTACTATTTGGGGAGTGACATAGGAATGTCTTTAGGACCAATTCTAGGTGGCATTATTACAAATATTTTACCAATAAAATTACTTTTTCCAGTTATGATTTTAATTGTTCCAGTAGCTTTTAGTATCTATTTTTTTAATCATAAGAATTTGAACAGTGCGATTAGACATGATTAGTACTAGGAAAAATGTGATGAACTTAATTTGAATAGTCTCGGAAACTTTCAAGTTTTCAAAAAAAGAAGGCTCGTAATGCGAGCCTTCTTTTTTATACATATATATTAAAGAAAATGATGTTGTTTGTGTGTCTGTTACGGCGCCAATTTAAGCGATCATTTATAAATGTTTAGTTGTCAAAGCCAAGGATGCTTATCCGCATCATGATAAGCATATTTCGATGAAGTATATGATGCATTTACATTTGATAACAACGTATGATGAGCAAGCATTTACCTTAGAGAAATTAAAAAAACATGGCGCGACCTCTATCAGAGGACCACGTCATGTGCCGGATGATTTAGTAGCGTTGTTGAAGTAGATAACTAATTAGTTTATTATCACATTGATACTTTAGAATCTCTGTTTAGAGATGTTTTTGCCAACTAAGCACGCGATTTTGCATTCCTTTGAGATCTAAGATACCGTTTGCAAATCCTTTACGAATTAATTCTTCTGGTACATATTCATCATATTTTTCAAAAACAGGCACTTCTTTTTCATATACCAATGCCAAAGGATCAAAATCGGTAGCTGCTTCTTCTGCTACGATTTTATAAAATTCTGCTTCACTGACAGACATGGTAAATTGTAGGTAATATGGTCGTGATGAATTCATGCCTTTCAACCCAAGACGTTTACCACAACGGATTTTCAGAAACCGCTCAAGCGCAAGGAACGCGTAACTGCCAAGCCATGGAAACAATGCCCACATTTTGCCACCAAGATGAACCAGTGGACGATTAGCCATTTCTGCCTTTTTAAACGTTTCTCTGGCTTCTGCTAGACGGCCTCTAGCTTGTGGCATTAAGTAGGAATAGTCTTTTTGCTCTGCAAGGACATCGTGCATACGTTCTAGGATTCTGGTGTGAATATCCCCAGCGACATCTCCAAAGTAGGCTGGTTTGTTACCTTTAACGAGCGTACAGTATACCTCACGACGTTTGTGATCAACTTCATCGACAACCCATACACGTCCTGCTATGGCAATCTTGTCACTGACTGGTGGTGGCTTGACAATTGTACCTAACTCTTCTGATCCTGCACGGACTGTATATTCGATGTTTTCTTGAAAGACCCCATAAAATTTGTAGTTGTTAACAATACGTTCACCAGCAAGACCAACAATTACACCGCCATTTTCGGTACGATTGATATGATCGATTGTGATCAGATGACGCAGTAAAGTTCCGAAGTCCTCTTGATTAATTCGATGAAAAGCAGAAAGCGTTAGGACGCGTGAAGCAAGTTCAGCAAGTGTCATTTCGCCAGATGATGCCAATGTACTCATTGTTTGGTGATAAAGCAGGGAAAAAGGCAATTTGTCTGTTTTGGGTGGTTCTACAAAACGTTCTTCGATATATAATTGTACGAGAGCGATACCCTGAATAAGGTACCAGGGCACCAAATCTGGTAGCATAGCACGAGCTTCTGGGTGGTCTTCGCGCATAACAAACCACATTTCAGAAGGGTCACCTCTTCTGCCGGTTCTGCCCATACGCTGTAAAAATCCGGAAACCGTAAATGGTGCATCTAGCTGAAAGGCGCGTTCTAGTCTACCAATGTCGATACCAAGTTCTAGTGTTGCGGTGGCACAGACGCTCATGAGAGAATCAGCATCTTTCATGGCTTCTTCAGCACTTTCTCGATAGGCTGTTGAAAGGTTTCCGTGATGAATAAGAAAACGATCCGGTTCGTTGTTGACTTCACAGTACTGCCGTAAATTTTGACAGACTAATTCACACTCTTCTCGCGAGTTAGTAAAAATGAGGCATTTTTTGCCACGTGTATGTTCAAAAATATAGCCTATACCTGGATTTGCTGCCTTTGGAGCTTTATCTGTGGCAGGTTCTAAAGCAGAGGTAGGTGGGGCTGTTATCACGCTATTTATCGTCTCGTTAGCTTGTGGTTCTGAATTAAAAAAGTGTTCGATTGACAGTCGCCATACTTCTTTTCCACCGTCAAACTTTGGGATGATAGTTTCTCTGCCACTACCTGCGGCAAGAAATTTACCCGCTGCTTTTGGATTTCCGATTGTAGCTGATAATCCTATTCGTCTTGGATTACTGCCCGATAGTCGACAGAGGCGTTCAATTAGCGAAAAGGTTTGTCCACCACGATCCGAACGTAAAAGTGAATGTATCTCATCAATGACAATAAAGCGTAAATCACCAAAAAGGGCAGGGATTTCCATAGACTTGTTTATCATCAAAGCCTCTAAGGACTCCGGTGTAATTTGTAAAATACCGGCTGGTTTGCGTAGTAATTTTTGCTTTTGACTTCGAGGGGCATCCCCATGCCAACGTGTGACTGGAATATCAGCTTCTTCACAAAGCTCATTTAATCGACCAAATTGGTCATTGATCAAAGCCTTTAAGGGGGCAATATACAGTACTCCAACTGAGCTTGATGGTTGTTCATCAAGTAGGCTTAGAATAGGGAAAAAAGCAGCTTCCGTTTTCCCAGAAGCAGTAGATGCCGTTAAAAGAACATTCTTATCTGTGTTAAAAATGGCATCTCCGGCCGCATTTTGAACAGCGCGCAGGGTTCGCCAGCCAGACCGGTAAATGTAGTCTTGAATAAAAGGCGCATATCGGTTATATATATCCATGTGAATACCTCTCAAATTGTAAATTCAGAAAAATTGTCAGCCACTTTGTTAGAAACAGCCTCTGATTTGGCATAAGAAAACTCATCAGAATCAAATATTGTGTCAATGGATAGATTTGGATTTTGATATAAAATGTCTAATACCTCAATGAAATCACGGATAATCTCGCGTGGGGTAATATTTAAATCTGCTCCGATGCGTTCATATTCAATTCGGATAAAGGTGGCGAGGTTATCGTCTGTCATCTTTTTTTCATAACTATAGAGATCTGCATGCATAATAGCCAACTTTTCACATAGAATTAGCATCTCTTCAGCTGTTAATGGTTCTAACTTGATGACCGGGGCCAACAAATCTCTAGCGCCTGGTTTTGAAAACTTACCTTCAGCTAGACGAGAACGCAGGGCCTCATAACTATAAACACCGCGACGTTTATCTTCTATAGCTTGTGGAGTAGTTCCCATGATGATACCAAGATATTTAGCTTTACCTTGCAGTGTGTCATTGTACATCGTTAACAGTTTTTCATAATTATATTGACGCGTGATACTATTTGGAATCTTATAGATATTTACCAGCTCGTCAATCATAATTAGCATGCCAGAATAACCAGCTAATCTAAAGAAAGCAGCGAAAAGTTTTAAATATTCATACCAATTATCATCTGTAATAATAATATTAATATCTAAGTCCTTTTTGGCTTCACGTTTTAAAGCATATTCCCCACGGAACCAGCGGATGACTTTTGCTTTCAGTTCATCGTCGGCGTTGACATAGGCATGATAATAGGAAGAAAGTAATTTAGCAAATTCAAAGCCGTATACAAGTTCACTGACTGAGGAAGTGACTGTGTAAATATTTTGATCTACCATCGCAGTCAACCGAGGATCACCTGGGGTTAGGCCACTGTCGCTGGCTGCTTTTGTTTGAACGCTGCTAATCCAACGATCCAAAATTAAGTTAAGTGCACCACCTTCAGGTTTTGTTTTTGTAGATAGATTACTAATTAATTCGCGATAGGTTGCAAGACCTTGACCTTTTGATCCTTGAAGACGTCGTTCTGGTGATAAATCTGCATCGACAACAATAAAGCCACTGTTCATCACGTAATTACGAATCGTTTGCATCAGAAAACTTTTACCTGAGCCATATCTACCAACAACGAAGCGAAAAGATGCACCGCCTTCTGATATGATATCGACATCGTGTAAAAGTGCCTGAATTTCATTTTTTCTACCCACCGTAACGTAAGGTAGTCCAATTCTAGGGACAACACCACCCTTTAAGGAATTTAATACTGTTTGTGCAATGCGCTTTGGTACTTTTTGAGTTTGTTTTGTCATTTCATATTTCTCCTAATTATTTCAATTAAATCGTCCCGATAGTCTTCAATAAGAAAGATGGTATCGCCGTCACATTGTAGAGCTGAGTCGCCGATGTCATCAAAAAGCGTTTCATTTAACGTGTCGGTAATCACTTCAGGCATGCCATGCATATCACGGATCATGTCTGTGACAGATTCGCCTCGAACTAATAAGCTTAATAATTCTAACTGGGTCTTGCTTAGTGACAGCGTAGGCTCTGAATCAATAACAGGTATTTTTTCGAGGCCAGTCTGTTCAGTGGATGGCAATATGTTATTATGCTTTGGTAATACGTTTTCAGAAGTATCTTTTTCTTCGTCAGTTAACAAACTGTCTCGTGTTTCAAACGCATCGCTTCTAATTTTATCTAAATTTGAAAATTGAATGGTAACCTTAGGCTTATCTGCTTTCAAACGAGAATCACGGTCAGCTGCAATGACAGTTTTAACGTACGGTGCTGCCCAGGTTTCTGCATCTCGTGCTTTTAAAGGATAACCAGTTTTTAAATAAAGTCGTAACATACGATCTGTTTCACGCAAAAGACCATCTAACTTTTCTTGATGAAAGTTAAATTTTTGGTAACTCTGTTCGTACCACGCATTATCTTTGTAGGTATATTTTCGGATATCATTCAACTTGTATATAAGTGGCTGTTGTGGCGTTACTTGGTAATATACGGCGTTGCCTAGAGGGTACCAAAGATGAGAATGTATTGTGCCAAAGCACGCAGAAAATAAGTTATTATCCATTTTTATAGCTGTTCGCCACACTTGAGCGAATAACTGTGTGCCGTGTTTTTCATGTTTTTTAAGGACAGCTGATGCCAAAATTTTATGTCTTCCAAAAAGACAAAGCGCATCAAATACTGCTTTGTCTTCATGCTTTTCTGGATCACCTAAAATCATGATTGCATTATCTCTTTGTAATTTTTCGGTATCAGCGTACTGATACGTCGTGTCTGGTTCTATACCATTTATTACTGCTAGTTCAAACAACCATTTATGGCTGTTTAAGCGTATACGATTATCTCCAATACCGGAGTCCAGATAATTGATTTCAAATGCTTTTATTTTTTGTAGGCTGTCTATCACGGATGATGTGCCTATGCCATTAACCAACTCATACAAATATAGGTATGCAAGTGAGGTCGTGATTTTTTTATAAATGCCTTTTCGGATGTTTGTTCGCCAACTAAAATAGCCGCGTAATTGTTTCAAACCAAGATCATGGTAGGTTGTAAAGTAGCGGTGTATGTCGACATTGTAGGAGAAAACATCTTCGTAGTCGGCCATAAATTGTCCTTGGACATAAAAATTCCGGCATTTTTGCTTGAAAGAGTTATCACCGTAAGCATAGAGTTGGCTCATTTTTATCATTTTTTCAGGAATTTTATTTTCTTTGACATCAGAAGTCATTCCCTTAAACGTCAGAGGAACCGCGTGGTATTGTTGCTGTTGTATAGGTTCAGGTTCGGCGTTTAGAACAATCGTATTACCGCTTTGTTCGTTCTTTTCAAGTGCATTATCAAAAATACGATATATAACATCTGGGTCTGTGCTGTCGTCAAAATGGACGCCTAACCACTTCGGACCGCGCATTCGAAAAGGTGACGAAAGGTAAGACGGTAAAATATCAGTTGGTATTTCCTGTGCGTATTTGATGTCACAACGCTCGATATTATCACCAGAAGTAGCGTTTTTTTGACGCATCAAAACAGCCACCCATTTATTTGTGCTGGGATCTACCAACACCGAAAAACTAGGGAATTTAGGCCATTTGTATTGTTCGATAATATTATATTTTTCCTTGGCGTATAGTACTAATTCAGATAAATTCATGTTTTCACCAGAGTATTCTGTTATTTATAAGGTTGGTAGCCATACGTCCTAAATATTTACGCAAAGATAGGTGAATAAACAACTAGGACAGTTAAATTCATCAATAATTTTTGTTATTTAAAATGTATACTACCGTCAGTATATGATGTACCGTAGCGTCACAGTCAATATCATTTTCCTTTTCATATGATTTTAATATCTTTATGACAAAATTATTCAAATTATAGGTCTTGCGCAAATTTTGTATAATACAGGTATGGGACATACCTTTCACCGCTTTCAATTAGTTTTAGTCAACGAAATTGTAGAGCCAGTCTTAACGCCAAAAATGGGGTTAAGACTGCTTTTAATTTACCGCTAAAACCGCTATACTATTAGTATAAAATCAATAAGGAGTGTGTGGAAAATGACAAAAAGAGTTCAAGGTTCTTGTACATCAATTTTAGTTGGTAAAAATGCTTCAATCGACGGTTCAACAATGATTTCTCGAAATGATGATGGGCATGAAGCTTTAGATCCACAACGTTTTGTTGTTGTACAACCTGAAGATCAACCACGTAATTATCAATCTGTTATTAGTGGTGTAAAGGTAGAATTACCAGATAATCCAATGCGTTATACCTCAATTCCAAACTCACTTTTAACAAACGGAATTTGGCCTGCAGCGGGTATCAATAGTGATAATGTAACGATGTCTGCTACAGAAACAATTACAAGTAATCCACGTATTCAAGGGCTTGATCCTTATGCTGCTGGTGGAATTGGTGAAGAAGATCTTGTAACGCTCGTCTTACCATATATTCATAGTGCTAAAGAAGGGGTTGAACGTTTAGGCGATTTACTCTTAACACATGGCACATATGAACCAAATGGTATCGCATTTTCCGATAATGATAGTGTTTGGTGGCTTGAAACAATCGGTGGCCATCATTGGGCAGCTGTTCGTATTCCGGATGACGCTTATGTTGTTGCACCTAACCGTCGAAATATTGATATGTTTGATTTTGATTCAGAAGACACACTTTGTTCTGAAGATTTAAAAGTCTTAATTGATAATAATAAGTTAAATCCTGATTTTGAGGGTTACAATTTACGTCATATCTTTGGTAGTGCATCAATTAAAGATACGGTCTACAATAATCCCCGTACATGGTACGGTCAACAATATTTCAATCCTGAAATTATTCAAGATCCAATGGATCAAGACTTACCTTTCATTTGTCATGCAAATCGTAAAATTTCAATTGAAGATGTTAAATTTGTTTTGAGTGCACATTTTGAAAATACGGAATACGATCCTTATGGTAGTGCGCCAGAAGATATTAAAACACGATTCCGTCCAATTGGGATTAACCGTAATCATAATGTACATTTATTACAAGTTCGTAATGATGTACCTGATGAGATTGCTGGGATTCACTGGTTAGCTTATGGTGCAAATACGTTTAATACAATTGTGCCATTCTATGCGAACGTTAATGACACACCAGAATCATATAAAAATGCGACAGGTGAATTTGATTTAAATAATATGTATTGGCTCAGTTGTACAACTGCATTGTTGGGCGATACGAATTATGACTTCTACGTAGATATGCGAAATACATTTGAACTTGAAGCAATGAGTGCTTACCATGAAATTCAAAATGTTGCTGATAAGGCAGTTAGTTCACAAGCAAATATCACAGCATTTTTAGAAGAAATGAATAATAAGTTAGCTACAGAATCATTAAAACGTCAAACACAATTGTTAGGTGAAATGGTTATATCTGGTTCCGAACAAATGAAATTACGTTATAACTTAAACGATTAATTATAAACAAAATGAAAAGTTATCATTAAGTTGATAACTTTTTTTGTAACAATTATTTTAATTACTAGATTTAGGCAGCACTTTTGAGTAATATGGTACCATTTCATATGCTAGTAAAAATCAAATTTAGATCACTTAAATATGGTTTATATAATTCTTATTATAATGATAACAAGTATAATAATATGCTTTTTGCTAAAATTAACGTTTTTAAAAATCTTTAAGCTTTCTTTGATTTCACTTATTGTAAAATAAGATTCGTGATTGGAGAAAGTTAATGGTTAAAACGATAAGTCAGTTAATTCGAAAAAAACGTAAGGCACTTAGTCTAACAATTGAGCAGCTTGCTGAAAAGTCTAACGTTTCTATTAGTTTGATTTCTAGAATTGAACGAGGGGACGTTGCTAATATCAGTATTAATAAATTATCTGATATTGCCAGTGCGCTAGAATTGGAATTGTCAGACTTCTTTAGTAGGCAACAGTTTTCGGATATACCTACTTTAGAATTATTACAATATTTTAGTACGTTAACAGATGAGAAACGTGAGAAATTATCAAAATCAATTCTTAGAATTATTCAATTATAAATGATAATGATTAATAATGGATTATGTTATTTTTTTATAGAATGCACAATTTTTCTGTCTTTGTATTCTTTAGTTAAATTAATTTCAATTATTTTAGGTTTTAAATTTTTCGATAACTTTAAATTGGATAGTAATAAATTAGAATTGTCCATGGTAGATCGTCATCTTCAAATAATAGATCTTAACCAAGAAACTTTCCTGGTTAAGGGTTATTTTAGTAGGAAATTGAATTAATTTAACTTAGATGTCAAGTTAAATGATAGATAAGATATCGTTAGTATTTGGAGAGAAATTAGAATAAAAAATGACATGAAATAGGTTAAATGTTAACATAAAGAGGATAATAATTCTGGGGAATAAGTTATTTTTTAAGTATGGTATTGGGGATAAAAATTTAACTCAAAAAAATATTTATGTTAATGATTGGAAATACTCGGAGGTAAGCATTTGTACAAGAAAAACATTCTCGATAAACAAGAATGGCTAATTTGCGAAATTATTTAAATATTAGCTTTGAACGAAACTGGTTTATCAAGAAAACGATTACGTGAGCAATTAAATGTTTCTGAAACGGCTGTAAAAGTTGCTTTACAACAATTGGATAAAGATTTAAATTCCGGGGATGAACCCTACATGATTATTACAAAAAATAACGTCCAATTATTAGGTAAAGGCGAAATGAATTTTAATCAAACGATTTATCGGTATATAAAAAAATCGATAAATTATCAGATTTTAATGGCCTTTTATACTAAAGGTAATGCAAAAGTTGAGAATCTAGATACTAAATTAAATGTCAGTGAGGCTTCTATTTTTAGAAGGATTAAGCGATTAAATTCTCTTTTAGAAGAATTTCATGTGAAAATTTCTCATGGTGTGATGTTAGGTAACGAAAGTCAAATTCGCTTTTTTTATTATTCATTGTTTTTAGGAATTGATTTTAAATTCGAACAATCAAGTGAAAATGGCATTATTATGGCAGTCATCCAACGGTTTGAGGAATATTTTGATTTTAATGTGAATGATAGTAGTTTAGTTAGAGTAAAGCTTTGGTTAAAAGTAACAAGTCAACGAATGATGGTTAACGATCAAGATAATCGTAGTATTTCAGTTGTTTTAGAAGACATGATAAAAAATAATTCTTTGTTCGATAGCGTTGAAGAAGAATTTGGCGAAATTGTTAAAGAGTTTAAGCATAAAGTTGATATTCATTTTGAAAGTGCACTACTTTACGCTTGGACCACGGCTTTTGTGCCAGTACCATGGAGCACCTTTGTTGCCCATGATTTCGTGGCCGTTAATCGTAAAAATAATAATAAATTGCAACAAGCTGTTGAATTTTTAGAAAATGGCTTTGAGAATAGCTTAGGTATTCAGGTTGCTGGAGGCGATTTAAGTGAGTCTTTATATCCAATTTGTACAGAAGCCTTTTTATTTCACGGCGTTTTAAAATCTGCTAGTACAGATATGATGGAAGATTATCGCCTTAGAAAAGATAATGAGTTAGTTCTTAAAAATGTAAAAAATGCCATGAGTGCAATGATTGAAGAATCGAAGGGCGATCCCGAATGGTATGCCTTTTATTCAAGGTATGGTGACTCATTTATCAAGACGATTATGTCAATTTTTAATGCGCGTTTATTGGCAAAAGAAAAATTATTAACGGTAGGTGTGGATTTAAATACTGAGGAGCGCGTTAAGGAAATGTTTATGATGTACGCCAGTCGGGAATTAAATATTAATTTACGAGTCAACATAGATGTTTACGAGTCTACTAAGAATTATGATTTAGTTATTACAAATTTTATGAGCAAAAATTATTTGAATTCAGCACTGGAGACATATATTATCACTGGATTAGGGACGGATAGTGATGTACTTGGCGTTGAACAAGAATTAATAGAGATACTTAAAAAATATTATCATACTCAATGATAATATTTTTTTGATTTGAATTAGTTATAAGCCTAAAAAAAGAGTAGATTTCTCTACTCTAAATTAACTATATTATTAAATATTCAGATATCGTAAAGCAAGTTGACAGTAAGTCATATTTGCCCAAGAAAACCAGTCTCTAGTAAATTGACTTGGGTCATTAACGTTAATTCCTTCATGACATTGTAATGTGTCATCATCGGTTTGACTAATGATATCTAAATTATTTTGCATAATTTCCGGATTATTTGATGTTAATCCCTCCATCGCTAACGAAATCGGCCAAATATATTCCTTTGGTGTATGAGGACTGCCAATCCCTTTTAAATATTTTCCCGAGTAATAATAGGGATTTTGATCACTCAGAATAAATTTACGCGTTTTTTGGTAGATAGAGTCATCAGGTGAAATATAACCAATAAATGGGAGAGATAATAGACTAGGTACGTTAGCATCGTCCATTAAATTGATATTACCTAAGCCATCAACCTCATAGGCAAAAATAGTTTCATTAGAATTTGGAGCTGATACGATTCCAAAATTTTCAATTCCAGATTCAACTTCAGATCGGAGACGACTTATTCTTTTAAGTAGCTCGACTGGAGCTGGTTGTGTTTTAGATAAGGTAAGCAACTCATCTAGGACACAAATGATATAGCAATTACCTGGAATATGATAACCATATAAGCAGGCATCATCACTTGGGCGGAAACCACTCCAAACCATACCTGTATACCCAATTGGTGCACCTTTACCACCATGACTCAATGTGTCTGTTGAGGGACCATTAGAACGATTAAAAATATAATCGGAAGTTTCATGATGTTGTTCCGTAATAAAGGTATCCACAATTAACTTTACAGTTTGCCAAAAGTTACTGTCTAAATGTTTTGAATATCCAGATTTTTGATAAAGTTCTGATGCCAAATGGATAGGGGCGCATAATGAATCAATTTCAAATTTTCTCTCCCAAACGAGATCAGATATTGGAATATTTGATTTATCAACTGTGTAGTGTGCACCAGAACTAGTTTCGTTAAATGCATTTGCATAAGGATCATGTTTAATATAGGCAAGTTGTTGATTAATAACGCCATGGATGAGATATGTTATTTCTGGAATCTTATCTGTTAGTGAAAGATAAGGTAGTATCTGAAATGTCGAATCTCTGAGCCACATGGCAGGAATATCTCCTGTAGCAATGAATATATCTGAATCATTTTGTACTTTAACCGTATTTGTTAGTGTATCAATGAATACATTACGAAATAATGCAGTAGATTTTTTTGAAGAAAGTGAAATTGTTTCTGAATAATCCGTAAC
Source organism: Dellaglioa sp. CoH-56-MRSF-13 (assembly GCF_056782095.1). Next base: position 342,998 of record NZ_JBXAYC010000001.1, read on the forward strand.
TTGTTTAATTAGTTTTTCTTGATTTATCATTTAAATACCTCAAATCGTAAGTTATCATAATTACTTATTTAATTGGAAAGATACCGTAAGTTCTAATTTCTCCTGGACCAAACGATAGTAAATCAACGGTGGTAACTTTTGAATTAATGAAATGGCTAACTTTACCATTTAAATCGAGTTCAGCAATGTTACAAGTAGTATTTAATGAGAGATTGCCAGGTTGATTGATAACGTTATCAGTTGGATTATAAAGACGAAGTTCAAATCCAGTTTTATCATCTGATATTGAAAAACTACTCATAATGACCTTTAAATTTTGAACGGACATAATTGAATTGTGATTAACGTTAGTCTTTGCTGGATTCATCATGAAATATTGTAAAGGTGTTGAGAAGCGATTTATTATTTGATCTTGATAGAAAAGTTCATTTTGACTTAATTGGCGATGCTTATTTTGAAGTTCAATAGGCTTGAAGTCAGCTTCAACAACTAGCCCACCTTCAAATATTAATTCTTTATTTAATTGACTATCCGGAGTTGATACAATTTTTGTTTGTAGACCTGAAGCATCTGAGGGACGGCGCATTAAGTCAGGACGTCCTAAGAAACCTACTCCTCTAAACAATGTAATCGCTAATTTATCAAAAGATTTATCAATTAATTGAAAATCTTTCGTACCTAAGGTTAGAAAAGACCAACTTACTTCTTTATTATGTGAATTAGCGAAATGAATCATTGGTCGCATACTTGTTGGTTCTTCCTTATAACCAATTTGTTCCCAGTCTTTAAGGTGTTTGTCTTCAGTAGGACGTTCAATGATACCAAATGGGGTATCTGCGAACGAGCTAACGACATTCGTTAATTGTGTATTTAAAATAAGTCGCATACGATGATCAAGAATAGTATTATCAATGTGCATCTTAAATTTAATAACGTTAGAATTTTTTGTTAATGTTAATGTTAATTGATAATTTAATCGACCAGTTTTAGTTTTTAGTGCACGCTCCTCTAAGTTGATTGGTAAGGTCCACGAACCAGTAATTGACATAATTTGATATAATTTTCCTGATTTAAATGTTATTGAATCAGATTTTGAAAAATCTAAAGTTAATAACCAATCTTTGAATGCAGGAGAGTAGTCATACGTATCACCCTCATCACCGCTATCTTCAATTGTCATAAAATTAGAATATGAGTGATTATCAAACTTTGTTTTAAGATTTAATTGCCCGTCATCAAAAGAAATTTTGTAGAAATCATTTTGAATATCAGTAGATACTTCTAATGTATTTACTGGGTTGTTTTCAGAGACGGACTGAATGCAGTAGCCAGTCCAATCTGTAGCTGATATGATCGTTTTAAAAGCAATTTTAGTAATATAATAAAAATCATCAGTCATTTCAGTTTGATCACGGCGTAAAACTGCTGCATTTTCTTCCTTTTGATAAATAATATCAAAAGGAACATCAATGCCGTCTATTGTTTTAAGATTAAAATTAGCAAAAGAAGTACTAACTTCGAATTCACGAATTTCATTAACTGGTAAAGGAAGTGGATTCCAAGCAAATAAATTTAATTGTTTTTTATCTGAAATAGAAATACTTAGTTTACGAAGTAGATAATCTTTGAGTGAAAGAGATAATTGATCTGCCACAATTCCACGATGTAAGATATCTTGATTTGTTTTATCACTGTTACAGCCACCGGAACTATCATGAGCTTGTCCACGGGCAATAGTCTTCCAAATATCATCAATTAAACCTTGCTTTTCAGATATACCCTGATGTGTAGCAATAGCCATTAAAGGCTCGACTTCATAAGTCATTCTCCGTTCTAATTTATCGTAAAGCTGTTTTAAATCGTAACGAGAAGAATAGATTCCTCGATGTATTTTAGAATCTGATGGATCAATGAATTCTCCATTAAATGATGGTAAATTGGACTCCTTAGCTAATGCATCAAAAAATTTTGGATACGTACTTTCTTGAATAACAGAATCAGATTGTAAAAGAACACTATTAGCAGTTGCAAGTCTATCTTTTAAATTATGATCGATAGCTCGCTGGTCGCCACCAATTGGTAAAACAAGATTGTCAGATGTAGTATTCGTTGAGATTTTCTCCGTTAAATCGAAAAAGTTATCATTTTCAACTAAATCTACACCTGCATAATAGCCATTTTTAATATTAGCAACTAAAACTTTGGAGGAGTCATTACTTGTCCAGTAAAAATAGCGGGAATCGTTTTCTGTAGGGAACCCACGCCAGAAAACGGTGCTATTAATACCAAATCCATTATATATTTTTGGCATATCTTGTCCTTGTCCAAATGAATCTGGGAGATACCCAACTTTCATTACGCCACCTAAATTGTCAGCTAGCTTTGATCCAATTCTGATATTGCGAACAATAGATTCTCCAGAAGTAACCATTTCATCAATTTGAGTATACCAAGGTCCAATGAGTAAACGACCCATAGAAACATATTTTTTGATAAGATCTTCTTTTTCTGGAGCTGTATTTAGATAATCATCAATAATTGACATCTGTCCATCTAATAGATAATAATCTAGTTCATTTTTAGATAATGCCTCAAAAGCTTCGTCCATATGGAAGGCAAATTGAATTCGAGCCTCTTGACGTGTAAAATACCATTCAAAATCCCAATGAGTATGTGCGATTGCATGAATCTGTTTCAAATGAAACACCCTTTCTTCTCTTGAATTAAATTCAGATTATTCTGTAACCATGTCTGCATCCAATTTTCTTGCTTCTGCACGTTCATGGCGTTGGTTGATAATAACAAATGGAGCATATAGTGCAGTATCTAAGACAACTAAAACAGCAGTTAAAACGACTGGGCTTAGATGGAATGCACCTAATACCCAAGTGCTAATGAAAATAGGTTCATTACCAGAATTTAAAACTACAAGAGGTACAACCCAACCGATTGAAGTTACAACATATGCAATAATTGCATTTGTGACAGGTACAACAATCCATGGAATGAACATTAGTGGATTTAAAACAATAGGTAAACCGAAAATAACAGGTTCATTAATACCAAAACAACTTGGAATGAAACCTAGTTTTGCAACTTCTCGCTCTTTTTCACCTTTATTTGTGAAAATCAGCATTGCAATAATTAAACCAAATGTTGCACCAGAACCACCAATCATGGCGTAAACATTTGTCATTGTATTAGGTGAAATTGAAATATCAGCAAAACTTTGAGTTTCAGCAAATTTTGCAACGTTTTTAAGGAATAGTGGTAACCAGAAGGCTGAAATAACGCCCCAGACGATATTGAAACCATGTAAACCAAGGAACCAAAGGATTTGTTCTAATAAAATAACAATAATAATAGCTGGAAGCCCAACACCAACGCTTAACATTGGTGAGATAACAATATCAGCAATCATTTGTACTAATGAAACATAGCCAAGTGACTGTATTGTAATTCTTACGATACCAAAAATAATAAGTACTTCGGAAATTGGAATTAATGAGAAAAATGAATCGAAAACATTTTGTGGTACGTTACCAGGCATTTTAATCGTGAACTTACTTCTTGCGAATCGAGCGAACAACGAAACGGCAAGCATTCCAACAATTAAGGCTGTAAACATACCTTCATAACTAAAGAATGAAGTTGAAAAACCTTCAACAACTTTAGCTTTGCTATCCAAAAAGTTAACGTTATTAGGAATCATGACGAAGTATGCTGCGAATGCCAATAATGTGGCAATAATTGGATTTAAACCTTTATTTTTTTCGTCCTTTTTTAATTCCATTGCATACGAGTATGCTGATGAAAAAACAACGATTAGTGCAACAATACCAAGAGTAGCAGTACCAATGTAGCCGAATAAGTCACTAATACTTGTTAAAATGACATTATGAATATCTTTTGCTTTAATTAATGCATCAAGTTCCATTTTGATTAGATTTGAGAATGATCCGACAACAGTAAACGGAATTGTTCTAACAAAGGCATTCTTAATAGCTTGTAAAATGGTATTTCTTTCAACCCATGCTGAAACTTTTAAGAGTGGCCCCTGGATTTTTTCTAAGTTAAAATGCATAATAAAGACTCCTTTTAATTTTGTTTATAGAAAGCGCTTTCTATAAACAAAGTATAACAACATCTTTTTAATTTGTAAATACATATTTAAATGAAACGTGTTTACAAATTAAATTATATAATATAATATGTATATACAAATGTATAGAAATGAGGTAGACAAATGTACAGATATCGAGAAATATACTCAGATATTAAACGAGATATTTTAACAAATCATTATCGTGCCGGGGCTTTACTGCCAACTCAAGAAATATTAACCGAAAAATACCAAGTTTCTAGATTAACGTTAAAAAAATCATTAAATTTACTAATTGATGAAGGATTAGTTTATAGTAAGCAAGGGTCAGGGACGTATGTGCGACCAAGAATGGATAGTCAATCTACGGAGATGTTGCCTCTAGATTTACCTGTTGGTGTCACATATTCACATCGAGATCAAAAAATATCAAGTAAATTAATACATTTTAATGCCCGATTACCAACAGAAATAGAACAAAAAAATCTACAAATATTATCTAATGATCCAGTTTATGAAATTAAAAGGGTTAGATTGATTAATAAAAAGGTCTATAGTTTTGAGCACTCAGTGATGCCGGTCTCAATTGCGCCTATCGATGAAAAGGTATTATCAGGATCCGTGTATGACTATTTAGGGAGTCACGCGAACTTACAGTTAACAGATGCAAGACGAGTGGTTTATGCTGAACCAGCAAACAAAGAAACTAGTCAAGTTTTAGAAGTTTCCTTGGATAGTCCAATTTTTGTAATTGATCAAATCGCTTATGATCAAAAAGGCCGCGCCTTTGAATATTCGACGTCAAGATTTGTGAGCAATCATAATAAATTTGTCTTAGATGTTCATTTAAATAAAAACAACTAAAAAAGAGATTCCTGCAATATACTTTTTTTTAACCGATTTTAAAATAGGATAGCATAAAGTAGAGTAGTTTGTGATCGTAACTAGCAGTGATATTGTGGGACAATACGCGATATGTGTTGAAGTAATAAATAAAGTATGGAAAGGAGGATGCAACAATGATAATAAGACAAGAAGAAATAGAAAACGATTATAGTTTTTCACAATCTACCTTAAACGTAATTGTTATGGATTCAAAAATAACCAGCATTTCTTTACCCGAATTGAATTAATTTTGCATAAGAAAAGGCATCTGTCTTTCGACAAATACCTTAGTATTCCGCCACCAACACCAGTTGACAAAGAGCCCTTTTTAAAAGAATAATCAGTTAATCTTTAAATCTGAGCGGTATTAAAATTGAACCGAGTGGTTATTTAATACTGATTCAAAATCTCAAAATAACATATATAAAAAAATTCCCTTGAAATATCTAGACATTAGGTAAATAATGTGGGTGTAGCGAACTGTGTAGGAGTAAAAATGATATGGGGGTTAAAAAGATTTGGTTCGCGGAAATAATATGTAGGGGTGATTAAATGAATATGCTAGTTAGTGATTTTGATGGAACGATTTTGAGAGGTGACTTTGTAGATAAGAATACAAGAGAGACTATTGCGAAACACAACAAAGAAAATGATCTCTTTGTTGTGGCCACCGGAAGATCTCCAAAATCGATAGTCAATGCGAAAGAAAAATATGGTCTACCTGAGTTTAACTACGCTCTAGCATCAAATGGCTCAATAGTAATTGATAGTAGAGGTCAGATTATTAAAGCATTCTATCTGAACGGGGAGCAGATCAATGCGATAAAAGAAATAATTAATAAATACTTGAGTTCAATCGAACGAATTATGATTTCAAGTAGTGACAATGAATTACGTAGTTTCGATAAATTAAATCCTAGCTCGGATAATATTTGTTCAATTACTGTCGTAGCAAGTACTAAAATTATCAATGCTATAAGTGAGAAAATAGCAACGAAAAGAATATTGAATTTCAATCGCAATGGAAAATACTTAGACATTACGCGTGTGGGTATTGATAAGAGTACTGCAATTAATTGGTTGGTTAACATAAAAAAAGTAAATATTAATAATGTGTATTCTGTCGGAGATGATTATAATGATATAACAATGCTTCAAAGCATTAATAAGTCATTTACTTATAATGATAGTCCGTTGCCTGTCAAGACTGCTGCTAGATATTTAATAAATGTATACAGTGATATAAGTAATTATGTGAAGAAAGAAGTAGAATAAATGAAATCGCTTACATCGGCAACTAATCGTTTCTTCAATTCCAGAATTTTGACTGGAATCAAAGATGGGATGATATATACCATCCCCATTACAATTGTAAGTTCTATTTTCATTATTCTTGTACAATTTGATATTAATCCCGATTTGAAAGTCTTAATGAATCGATTGATTACTTTTTCGTTCAACATTTTAGGTGTAGTAAGTTGTTTAGGAATTGCTTTTTCGATGACTAAAAACGAAAAATTAAAACTAGAAACAACTATTACCGCACTAATTTCATTTTTAGTTCTTTGTGGAGCAGAAAATGTAAAAATAGTAAAGAATATAACCATTGATTGGATTGGAAGCAAGGGGATTATTGCAGCGATGTTAATCGGAATACTCATCCCTATTTTCTTTGAAAAGATTGTTAACTTAAGGATTGGAAATAAAGTTTTTAAAGATTTACCGAGTAATGTTGGAATAGCTTTTGAGTCTTTAATTCCGATGTTTTGTTGTTTTATTGTTATAGGTGTCGTTCAATTTGTATTTCAATTTATCATAAAAAGAACCTTCGTAGAGACTATTTATACTCTTTTGCAGCTTCCTTTACAAAACTTATCGGACACGTTTTTTGGTGTGATTTCTATCTCGGCATTGATTTCAGTTTTTTGGTTTTTTGGCATTCACGGTAATTCCGTTATTGGTGGAGTAATAACACCGATTTTATTGACAAATACTATTGAAAACCAGTCGATTATAGCAGCACACCATAATCTAACAATAGTGAATGGAGCGCATATAGTAACTCAACAGTTTTTAAATCAATTTATTACTATGACAGGAAGCGGTATTAGTATAGGGCTTATTCTATCAATGATTATTTTTTCAAAAGAGTCAGGTAATCGCAAGCTAGGATTAGGTGCTTTTGTACCTTGTTTATTTAATATTAACGAACCAATAGTTTTTGGACTACCAATTGTATTGAATCCATACATGGTAGTACCGTTCATTTTTATTCCAGTTATTACCGGAATGTCTTTATATCTTTGTATTCTATATGGAGTTATTCCGCCGTTTAACGGTGTCATTCTTCCGTGGATAACACCACCATTAATTTCAGGCTTTTTGCTAGGAAGTTATAAATATGTTGTGTTTCAAATCGTAATTATCATTATGTCTTTTGTTGTTTACACACCGTTTTTAAAGCTGTACGAAAATAATAGCACTAAGTTAGTCTTAAAGGGAGCGCATAGTAATGGAAAATTTTGATATATCCGTAATCATTCCAACCTACAATCGGAATAAATTACTTGAAATTAGTTTGCAGTCACTACTTAAACAAAAACTGAATAATACGACTTTTGAAGTAATAGTTGTCGATGATGGATCGTCTGAAGAAACAATCTCAATTGTTAAGGCATTTGAGACATCACTGAATATTAAGTACTATTATCAGTCGGATAATGGATTTAAGGTTTCTGAAGCGAGAAATGCTGGAGCAAATATCTCTGGGGGTAAATATCTCGTATTTATTGATGCTGGTATTGCAGTTTGTAGTACATTTGTGAGTGAGTACCATAGAATTTTAGTAAATAATGAAAATAGTTTTGTGATTGGTTATGTTGCGGGATTTGATGATCATGATAAATATAAACAGGCAATTATTGATAACTTTAATGCGGCGGATGTCGATGGCACGATTCAAGTATTATTGAATTTAAATGCGTATGATCGCCGTGAATCAGTATACCAGTCAATGGGAGATGATTTGTCTAAGTGGCCAGCACCATGGGTAATTGGTTGGTCATGTAATATTGGAATATCAAAAGATGCCTATCAAAGAATCGGAGGATTCGATGAGGCTTACACAACTTATGGTGGAGAGGATGCAGATTTCGCTATTAACGCATTTGTGCATCATATTAGATTTATCCTTGATAGATCTGCGATTGCAGTTCACTATCCACATGAAAAAAATAAAAATACAGTAAGCACCGAAGAAGCTAAAAAATATACGCTAAGGAAAAGAAAATATATGTTCAATAAATATGGTTTAAGCTCAATTAGAACTTGGATTGGAACTAAAACGGAATTATTAAATGGAGAGTTGAGTAAAGCTGGTGGAAATAATGAAAACTAAGAACGTTGTTGATTTACACAATTTTATAGACGTTAATGATGAGAGATTGCGTAATGGTATGTTGAAGCAAACTGTTGTTGATTTTTTGGATAATTTTAATTATGTGGATCTAACTAGATTAAATCATTCATACACTGCAAATAGTAGCCAAATATCAAAGAGTGCAATTATTGAGGGGAATGTGTATATCGGTGAAAATGTTATTATTCAGGGGTTTGCTTACATCAAAGGCCCAGCAGTCATCAAAGACAATGCATTGATTGGGAAAAGTGCATTTATTCGAGGTGGCTGTTATATTGGGGAAAATACTATAATTGGGCATTCCTCGGAGATTATTAATAGTGTGATTCTGGATGATACGCATATTGCACACTTTAATACAATAACGCGGTCTTTTATTGGAAGTGATGTAAACTTTTCAGCTTATGCGTCGACTTCCAGCTTTAACTTGTATGATGAAATTGACGCGACTGGATGGCATAAAACAAAAAAAATTTTTTTCGATGATAAAACATATTTAAAAACAAGTTCAAAATTTGGAGCCATTATAGGTGATCACTGTCGCATTGGAGCTTACACTATGACATATCCAGGTGTTACAATGGGGAAAAATTGTGTTGCGTTGCCACATCTCATGATTAAAGAGGGTTTTTATGCAAATGACAGTAAATTATACTTACAAGATTATTATACTCACACAGTAAAAAAAGGATGTTAGACAAATGGGATCAAGAATAATGCATTTATCAATTGCACAAGTAATAAATAATAAGCATGGGTTTGGAAATGATTTTTTAATTGGAAGTATTACTCCAGATGTTAACAAAAATTCGAGAACACCCAAAGAGCTTACGCACTTTATGGTGAAACGCGAAGATGGAGAACATGATATGTTTCCAAACATGTTTCTAGAGGAGTATGGAACATGTTTGAATACGTTTCAACTAGGATATTATCTTCATCTTATATCTGATGATATTTGGCTAAAAACTGTTTATAAAAAATATATTTTAGAAAACATGAGTTATAGTAAGGATGAAGCGCTACGAAGATTCTATTTAGACTTTCACTATTATAATGGTATTCTGATAAAACAATATAAACTGGTAACTTTGAAAAATAACAAATACTTATCGACTGGGGTCAACGAAATAATTGATCGTGATATTAGTGAAATTATTGAAGACTTGGATGCTGATTTTGATGATATGTCTATCGAAGACTTTCCAGGTTTACTTAAAAAAGAGGATGTAGAACAATATATTAACGTTTGTGTAAAAGAATTTGAAATTTTTCTCTTGAAAGGCAGCTATGATGGTGTTAAATTTGTTTTTTATAACGATTTTTAGAAACAAAAATCTATATTATATAGTTTAAAAAAGTTGAAATCATTAAGGCGCTGCAACTATAATTTGAAACCTGGTGAACGGTTTAAATGATGGTCATTTCAGAATTAGATAGTTCTAACTCACAGAAAGTTTCAATTTTAATTCGTTCAGATTAGGTTATACTAGACAAAAGATCAGTTCCTAGAAAGTGTGTTTGTGGTAAACACCATTTTAAAGGAAGCTGACCTTTTTTGTCCGAACAGCGTTCGGATTAATTTTACAAGCTACCAAGAAGTAACAAAAATTAGCCATACTCCTTGCAGGAATCTCTTTTTTAGTTGTTTTCAATTATTCGTTTAAAGCTTTGTAAGTTTGAATTAAAGGCATGTTTAGCGATTGGCATGAGTAATTTTAATGGTAAATGTGAATGATCATTTTCAGACAAGTAAAAATTTTCTTCTAATAATGTTGTTGCATTTTTACTAGTCAAATTAAAAATTAGAGTGTATTCGAGTTTTCCTCCGGTACTTTCATAGTAGATTGTATCATTTTCTGAACTAACAGAAATTTCCTCATTTTTATTCAAAGCAGAATCTGTTCTGTGAATATTGAATTTATTGTTGTCAATTGGCTGTACCTGAATAATATCAGGTATCCATTTCAGTAAAGTTTCCGGATTTTTTAAAAACAACGCGATTTTTTCTTTACTTGATTTGATTGAAATAACATTTGAAAATAGTGGTTTTTCCATAGGATGAAACCTCCTTTTATTTGATGACTTCATCCTATCCAATTTGAGTAAAAATTAAAAATCAGTATTCTGATATTCTAAATATTTTTATAAATTTGTTCATTAAAAAGGCCAGTTAGTAGCTGTTGCTTTTCAGTAGCGGCTAAAAAATTATCTTTATCTTCTGCTCTTTTTGCAATTTGAGCCATTAAATAAAAAGAGTTGGCTAACATATAGTGTGAGTTATGATCAGTAGCGAATTTAACAGACTTGTTTATCCAATTAAGAGACATTGTTAAATTATTGAGCTTAAAATAAATAAGTGCTGTCAAATAGAATAAAATATTTTGATTTTCTTCATAAAATAATTTATTAAAGTCCATAAAAGTCTGATCAATATATTTCTCAGCCTTATTTTGTAAATTTTGCTTTGCATATATAAAGGCCAAAGAGACGGTACCAAGTCGGGTAAGGGTATCTGGCAGAATTTTATTACTGGAAGCAAGGGACAACTTAATATATTTTTCGGTAGCAATCAATTTATTTTCAGTATGTAGAGTTGCAATACCGATATAATAATAGTATGCCTGAAGTTGCTTATCCGTTTTTAAATTATTGGTAACCGTTTCTTTATTTAGAAACTGGAGTAACTCTTTGTATTGGTGTTGATTACATAACTTAGATACACGTTCATTGAATTCATTTTCTGAACTGATATCAAAATTTTCCAGAAGACTTATTTGGTCTAAAGTAATCGATAATTTATGACATAGTTGGATTAAGAGCTGTGCATTAGGTATGTATTTATTATTTTCAATAGCACTAAGCATCGATTGCGCACAAATATCTTTGGAAACTTCTTTTTGAGTTAAGTGTAGCGATTGGCGAGTTTCTTTTAAAATTAATCCTAAGCTATTAGGCATGATATAACCTCTTTCTAGTTTGAAAAAGTTAAACAGTAATTACTGGGATAATAACATAATGGGGCATAATGATAAAATTTCATGATTAATAAATCAAACTACCATTTTTCAATCATGTCGCGTACAATTAACCTACAATTGAATGTTAAAATTTAAATAATTTGAGAATTAACAAAAGGGGATAGAATCATGCGTGCAGAATTCCAAAAGCAACATACTGAGACCTATCAGATAGACAACCATAAAGGTCTAAACGGCTGGATATCTTTCTTCTTGAGCCTTAGTTTAATCGTACTATTTGTGACAAGTGTCTTAAAAATAACCGTTTTGAATCAAACTTATACTGAAGAAAAAATTTTAACAGATTCGAACGTGACACTTGTGACACGACAGATGAATGATGGTATTTCAAGTATTGCGACATTAAATGATGTGCCAACGTCAGCTGTTAAAGATGCTTTAACGAATCAACAAGTTACTAACATTGCGAAAAATAGTTTTAGTAACGTATATGCTGGAAAACAAACTGTCATCAATCCAACTGAGATTACCAATCAAGTTGCTAGCAACGTTATGAAAAAAACGGACACATCAAATCCGTTGGTTAGCGCTAAAATTGATGGGATTGTCGCAACTTTTAAAAGTAATTTAAGTGAATATTTGACGAATAATATCCAAACGCCATATCTTTCAAAAATTGCTAGTACAGTTAGTTCGGTAAAAGTAATAGTCCAAACAGCCTTTATGTATAGTTTAATAGCTTCTGTTATTTTTGCGCTACTCTTACTGGCTATTAATCGGGCATTCTTTATACCGCTTAAATACGTCGGATTCAGTGCAATCTGGAGTGGTGTTCTAGTTTCAATTGGTTCTGCAATTGCCTTGTACAGTGGCCTAATTGGTATTGTGTCTAGTAAAGCTTCTGTTTTTACTGATATTGTGAATAATTATATCAGTGACACATTTAATACCATGTTAGTGGGTAGTTTAATTTTACTTGCTGTTGGTCTAGTATTCTGGTTAATTGGTCGTAATAAAAAATAAAAAGCAACTGATGTTCAGATTAATTTCTGAATACCAGTTGTTTTTATTTGGAACTATTCCTAAGTGTTAAGGTTGTTCCAATGGTAATAATCTGAGGGATAATTTCAGTCATCGACATTTGATTGACTAATAGTTCTGCAGCAGATTGACCCATTTTTTCTGTATAAACTTTAACTGAACTAAGCGTTGGGAAAGTATATTCAGCAATAGATGTGTCATTAAAACTAATTAAACTGATTTGTTCAGGCACTTTAATTGATATTTCATTTAATGCACGTAATGCACCGACAGCCATTGCGTCATTTGCAATAAACAACGCTTCTGGTAAATTATCTGATTGATCATTTAATAATTTCAAGGTTAATTGATAACCTGATTCTGGCGTGAAATCGCCTGTATAAACCCATTCGGGATGGTAGTTGCTAGTACGTTCTAAGTGATTTTTAAAGTGAGTGAAGCGGGAATCTGGGCCTAAATTGACATCATCAAATGTACTTTCTTGTCCTGCAATCATGCCAATTTTAGTTAAATTTTGTTTTTTAAAATGGTCAATAACGGTTGTAACTGGCGTTTTGAAATCAGTCATGACGCAACTAATACCAAAATTTAGTGTGTTCATATCAACAAAAACTAAATTAGAATTTAGTTCTTTAAATCCGGCTATTTGTGCTGCACTGTATTTACCGATAACAATAGCACCAAGAGTATCAGTCAAGGCGCTAAATTGATCATTTTGGAAAAAACGTGTAATTTCATAACCGAGTTCAATTAATTTACGTTCGATACCAATTCGAATTGAAAGGTAATACAGGTCATCTAATTCTTCTTTTTCTGTATACCATTCGATAATAGCAATCTTACCTTGAGGTGTACTGGATTTCTTTTTATTTTTTGAATAATTTAAACTTTCAGCTGCTTCAAAGATTCGTTTACGTGTATCGTCGCCAACGGATAATGTTTGATCGTAATTTAACACGCGAGAAACAGTTGCATTAGAAACTTTTGCCAACTGTGCAATGTCTTTAAGTGTTGCCATGACTACCTCCTGATTGATTGGTTATGTGTATCAGTTTACCATAATAAAAAGAATGTCGTAAAAAGATTGTAATTTTAGTAAATATTTAGTAAAATGAAAGCGGTTAATAAATTGGAGGAAAATATAATGAAAATTAATGAATTAAAGAGCGAATTTAAAGATGTTTACGGTGTGGACGCAAATGCAAGTTACTTCTCACCAGGTCGTATCAACTTAATTGGGGAACATACTGATTACAATGGTGGACATGTTTTCCCAACAGCAATTACATTAGGCACATATGCAGTTGCAACAAAACGTGATGATACAACAATTAATATCATGTCAAATAACTTTAAAGATAATGGCGTTGTCTCATTTGATTTAAGTGATTTATCATATCAAAAAGAACATAACTGGGCTAATTATCCAAAAGGGATGATTGTTTACTTGAAAGAGCAAGGTTATGTTATTGATAAAGGATTAGATATTTTACTTGAAGGTAACATTCCAAATGGTGCTGGTTTATCATCATCTGCATCAATTGAATTATTGATGGGTGTTATTTTAGAAGATCAATTTAATTTAGACATTGATCGTGTTGATCTTGTTAAAACAGGTGTCATGGTAGAAAATAAATTTATCGGTGTTAATTCAGGAATTATGGATCAATTTGCAGTCGGTATGAGTAAAGCAAATCATGCTATCTTACTGGATACAAATACACTAGATTACGATTTAGTACCAATTGATTTAAAAGACAACGTTATTATTATTATGAATACAAATAAACGTCGCGAATTAGCAGATTCTAAATATAATGAACGACGTAGTGAATGTGAAGCAGCATTAGCATTATTACAAGAGAAAAATGATATTAAATCATTAGGTGATTTGGACAATGCTAGCTTTGATTTACAAACATACTTAATCCAAAAAGAAAACCTTCTAAAACGTGCGCGTCATGCAGTTTCAGAAAACCAACGGACGATTATGGCTCAAGAAGCTTTGAAAAATGAAGATTTAGTACGTTTTGGTAAATTAGTTAACGCTTCACATGTTTCATTACAATTTGATTATGAAGTAACGGGTATTGAACTTGATACACTTGTTGAAACAGCATGGGAACAACCAGGAGTACTAGGTGCTCGAATGACTGGTGCTGGTTTTGGTGGTTGTGCAATTGCCATTGTTGCTAAAGACAAAGTTGACGCATTTGAAAGTGAAGTGGGTCGTATCTACGAAGAAAAAATCGGTTATGCACCAAGTTTCTATTTAGCAGAAATTGCTGATGGCGCTAAAAAATTAGATTAAGCATAAAGAGATAGAGGGAAAAACATGGATTCTAAACAATTAATTTCAAAATTCGTCGATAAAGTTATTCAGTTTGATCCAACGACTTATTCGACAGATGATAAAATTTATTTAGTAAACGTCGTTTTAGATTTGGTTGGTGAATCAGAGATAGAAGTAACTGAACCAGTTTCTGACACAATAATTGCTGTTAAAGACGAGCTACTTAATTTAGCAATCAAAAACGAGAAAATCAGTGCTCTAATCGCGGAGCAAGATATTCTTGGTGCTAAATTAATGGATCTGGTCACACCAATTCCAAGTCACGTGAATAAACATTTCTGGGATTTATACGCAAAAGACCCAGAGAAAGCTTTGGCTTATTTTTATGAATTAAGTCAGGCTAACGATTACATCAAAGTTGCGGCTATTGCGAAAAACATTGCTTATCAGGTACCAACAAATTATGGTGATTTAGAAATCACCATTAATTTATCTAAACCTGAAAAAGATCCAAAGCAAATTGCTTTAGCTAAAACAATGAAACAAACGGGTTATCCTAAATGCCAATTATGTATGGAAAATGAAGGCTATGCTGGAAGACTAGATTTCCCAGCTCGTCGCAATCATCGGATTGTACGATTTGATTTGGGGGATGCAACATGGGGCTTTCAATATTCGCCTTATGCTTACTTCAATGAACATTCAATTTTCTTAGATGAAAAGCATGAACCTATGGTAATTAACAAAACGACATTTTCAGATTTACTTCAAATTGTTAAAAAATTCCCGGGCTATTTTGCGGGAAGTAATGCAGATTTACCAATTGTAGGTGGCTCAATTTTAACGCATGAACACTATCAAGGTGGACGTCATGATTTTCCAATGGCAAAGGCAGAAATGAGTCAAACAATGCAATTTGCAGGATTTGATGACATTCAAGCAGGTATTGTGAACTGGCCAATGTCAGTCATTCGTTTAAATGGTGAAAATCCAGAACGATTAGCTGATTTAGCAGCAAAAATTTTAACGTCTTGGCAAGAATATAGTGATGCCGATGCACAAATTTTGGCAAAAGATGCTGACGGTACGCCACATCATACTGTGACGCCAATTTCTCGAATGCGTGACGGTCGTTATGAATTGGATTTAGTCTTGCGAGATAATCAAACATCTGATGAATTTCCAGATGGTATTTATCATCCACATGCTGATGTTCAACATATTAAAAAAGAAAACATTGGCTTGATTGAAGTTATGGGATTAGCTATTTTACCACCTCGTTTGAAAACTGAAATAACAGAGGTTGAGAAGTATCTAACAGATCAACCAAATGTCATGGCGGCTTATCATAAAACTTGGGCTGATGAAATTAAGCGTGATAATTCGATGATTTCTAAAGAGACGGTTAGTGAGCTCGTACAAAACGAAGTTGGAAAAGTCTTTATGCGTGTTCTTGAAGATGCTGGGGTTTATAAACAAGATGACCACGGCCAACAAGCATTCGTTAAGTTTATTAAACAAGTTTAAACGTAAAAAGATTAACTTATTTAAGTTAATCTTTTTTATTTAGAAATCAAATAGAAACTAACTGGTTAACGATAATTGTTAAGATAGTGTTAGAAAATTCTCTTTTTAATGTTTTGTGTTAAAATAAAATATATAATATTCTTACTAAAGTTGACATGCTGGTAATTATGAGAATTCTCGGAGGAATAAATGTACAAAAAAGATATTCTGGATCGACCAGAGTTTTTAATATGTGAAATTATTGAATTGCTATCATTAAATGAACATGGGTTATCAAGAAAAGTAATCTGTAATCGATTAAATGTTTCAAATACAGCTTTGCGAGTTGCACTAGAGTAATTGGATGGCGAATTCAATTCAGGTGATGAACCCTATATGATCATAAAAAAGAATAACATTCAATTTATAGGTAAAGGCAAAATTAATTTTTACGAAACGGTTTATCGGTATGTGAAAGAGTCTATTAATTACCAAATTTTAATGGCATTCTATTATGATGAAAATAGCAGTATTGAAAATTTGAGTCTTAGTTTAAATGTTAGTGAATCATCTATCTTCAGAAGAATTAAGCAACTTAATAATTTGTTGTCTGAATTTCAGATTAAAATTGCACATGGTGAGGTAGTTGGTTCTGAATTACAAATTAGATTTTTTTACTATTCACTATTTCTAGCGACAGATTTTAACTATAATGATACGATAGAAGCGGGCGTCATTCTTGAATACATTAAAGTATTTGAAACATATTTTAACTTCAATGTGAATGATAGTAATTTAATGAGGACTAGAATTTGGATGAAGGTCAGTGTTCATCGAATGATGCGAAAAGATCGTGATAATTGGGTGATTTCTGATGATTTAGCAGATATGATTGCAAATAATTCACTATTTAACCAAGTTGAAGAAAAGATGCAAGATATTTATATTAAGTTCTCAAATAAAATTGATGTTCATTTTGAGAGCGCCCTACTTTACGCTTGGACAACTGCTTTTGTTTCAGTTCCTTCAAGTGCTTACTTGTCCCGCGATTTTATTGCAATTAATCACACAAATAACACCAAACTTCAACAAGCTGTTAAATATTTGGAACAAGGATTTGAATCTAAATTAGATGTTAAAATTATCGGTGAAAATGTTAGTAAATCATTGTACCCAATTTGTACTGAAGCATTTTGTTTTCATGGAACGATGGATGCCGTGGGAACTTACATGATGAATAGTTATCGAAAAAAATATTCAAATCATTCAGTTCGACGTCATGTTGAGATTGCCATGGATGAATTAATCGACAGTCCATTATTAGCTAAAAAATGGTCTGATTTCTATAAGCGATACAGGCAGCCATTTATTAATAAAATGGTCGAAATTTTTAGCGCTAGATTGTTAGAAAAAGAAACCATGTTAACAGTTGGGGTTGATTTAAATGCAAACGAGCGAATTAAAGAATTATTTGTCAGAAATATGAGTCAAGATTTAAATATTAATTTACGCGTTAATGTCAGTATTTATGATTCTAGTCAACGATATGATATGGTGGTTACTAATTTCATGAATAAAAATTATAAAAACAATGCATTTGATAAGTATATTATCACTGCATTAGGACTTGATAATGATATGCCAGAGATGGGGAAACGACTGTTAAACGTGAATAGAAAACACTATCAGTAAAAATGTTTCTAGTTTTTTTTTTGATAGTACAACCCATGAATCATTCGGTATACTCTATATTATAGAGAACTAACAAGAGATATTCGTGGGGGATTTCTTTTGAAGCATTAAACAGTATCGAATTGGGCAAACATTTATTTATTACAAAATAAAAAAAGACGATTATAATTTAACGATTATAATCGCCTTTTTTTATAGGCTACCAAGTGTGATAAGATAGAGAATAAACGTTATGACGAGAAATGAAGGATAATGACATGCAATTTACGCTAACAAACAATGGTGAAGGCACAATTAGTTTAAAAAAATTTTTAATTGAGGTTGGCGTTAGTAAACGATTAATCGCCAGAATTAAACAAGGCGAGGGACAAGTTCGAGTTAACAAAAAGAATGAATATTGGGATTATCAACTGATTGATGGTGATGAAGTTATTTTGACGTTGCCAGAAGAACCAGATAACGATGCCATACATGCAAGTGATGAACCATTAAATATCGTCTTTGAAGATGAAAACTGGTTAGTAGTCGATAAGCCAGCTGGTATGGTAACCGTGCCAGGCCCATCTAATGAAGATACAACATTGGTTAACCGTGTTAAAGGCCATTTGATTGCAACTCATTCAAGTAGTTTCGTGCCACATGTTATTACGCGTTTAGACCGTTTTACAAGTGGACTTGTTTTATTAGCTAAGCATGGATTTGCACATAGTTTGATTGCTGCTCAATTAAGTAATGGTCAGTTAGAAAAATCATACTTAGCAATTGTTGCAGGTGACGTTAAAAGTGATCAAGGAGATATTAAAGAACCAATTGGTAAAAAGGAAGGCGAAATTCGTCGTTCTGTTATGGCTGAAGGAAAAGCCTCAGAAACAACTTATAAAGTTGTAACGAGATTTCCAGACTACACATTAGTTGATGTGAAGTTAGTTACGGGCCGAACACATCAAATTCGTGTACATTTTGATTTTATTCATCATGCTTTGGTTGGGGATGCGTTATATGATGGCCCGATGGACAAAGGTATTGATAGACAGGCATTACATGCTGCTAAATTAAGCTTTGAAGATCCATTTACGGGTAAAAAATTAGCTTTTGAATCAGAACTCCCAGCTGATATGGCTCAATTATTAAAATAGTATCAGGCAAGATTGTATATTTGGATAAAGTGGCGAATATCTATTGTATTTCGTGAACTTTTTCTTTATTATTAATATAGTTATAATCAATTTGTGAAAGCACTTTTAAGTGAGGAAATAATAAATGAAAAAGATGATTATTAGAGGCGGTAAAAAACTGTCTGGCGAAGTAATAATCGGTGGTGCTAAGAATAGTACTGTTGCATTGATTCCTGCAGCTATTCTTGCGGATACACCTGTGCATTTTGACAGTGTCCCCGATATTTTAGATGTACATAATTTAATGAAAATTTTAGATCAAATGAATGTTAAGTCTGAATTTAACGCTGGTAACTTAATGGTAGATCCTACGATGATTAAGGATGAACCTTTACCTGGTGGTGCCATTAAAAGTTTAAGAGCTTCTTATTACTTTATGGGTGCCTTATTAGGTCGGTTCGGTCGTGCAGTTGTTGGATTTCCTGGTGGTGATAATATTGGACCACGTCCGATTGATCAACACATCAAGGGATTTAAAGCTCTTGGCGCTGAAGTTATCGAAGAAGAAGACGCAGTGATTATTACGAGTGGCCCTGAAGGATTAAAGGGAGCCCGTATTTTTATGGACCTTGTTTCAGTGGGTGCAACAATTAACATTTTATTGGCTGCTGTCCGTGCAAAAGGAACCACAATCATTGAAAATGCTGCAAAAGAACCTGAAACCATTGATATTGCAACATTCTTGAATAATATGGGTGCTCATATTCGTGGTGCGGGGACTGGTGAAATCAGAATTCAAGGTGTTGATAGCTTAAAAGCTGTTAATACGCATACGATTATTCCAGATCGTATTGAAGCTGGTACTTATATCTCACTTGCTGCTGCAATGGGTGAGGGCGTTTTAATTAAGAATGTTATTACTGAACATTTAGATTCATTTTTAGCTAAACTTAGTGAAATGGGCGTTACTTTCCAAGTGAATGAAGATAGTATTTTTGTTCCTGGTGGCGATAAAATTATCCCAATTGAAGTGACAACTTCACCATATCCTGGGTTTGCAACTGACTTGCAACAACCAATTACTGCCGTTATGCTCAAGGCTACAGGTGAGAGTCGTATTATTGATACACTTTATCCTGAACGGATTAAGCACATTCCAGAAATGCAACGAATGGGTGTTAAGATTGAATCAAAAGATGGCATTATTCGAATCAATCAATCAACTGAATTAACAGGCCAAACTGTTTATGCAGATGAAATTCGTGCAGGTGCTGCATTACTTGAAGTTGCTTTAATGACTAATGGTACGACTGTCATTGAGAAAGCCGATAATATTTTACGTGGTTATGATTGCGTTGTACAAAAAATGACAAATTTATCTGCTGATGTAGAAATTATTGATGAAGATTAGGTGATTAAATGAGCGACTTCTTAACGATGGGTGAATTAAAAGACAAGACGCTTAAAGAAATTTATGGCTATGCCCAAGAATATAAAATACAATATTATAGCCAAATGAATAAAAAAGAATTGTCTTTGGCAATTCTAAGGGCTCAAGCAAAACAACAAGGATTCATTTTGATGGAAGGTGTCTTAGACATTGTTCCCAATCAGGATGGATTCGGTTTTTTGCGTCCAATTAACTACGGCCCATCACAAGAGGACATTTATATTTCTGCCTCACAAATTAAGCGATTTAATTTAAGAAATGGGGATTTAGTCGGAGGTAAAGCACGACCACCAAAGCCTAATGAACGTTATTATGGGTTAATGCACGTTGATACAGTTAATGGTAAAAATCCAGAAGAAGCAAAGGAACGTCCACATTTTCCTGCACTGACGCCCTTATATCCTAATCGACAATTAACTTTAGAAACAACTAGTCAAAATCTTTCAACGAGATTAACTGATTTATTTGCTCCTATTGGATTTGGTCAACGTGGTTTAATCGTGGCACCACCTAAAGCTGGGAAAACAACTTTACTTAAAGAGATTGCTCAAGGAATCGCAGAAAATCATCCCGATGTAAAATTAATCGTACTATTAATTGATGAACGACCTGAAGAAGTGACTGATTTAGAACGATCAATTAAAGGTGATGTTGTATCGTCAACATTCGATCAACAACCAGAGAACCATGCGCGTGTTTCTGAACTTGTTTTAGAACGTGCAATGCGATTAGTTGAAGATAAGCAAGATGTTGTTATTTTAATGGATTCAGTTACTCGCTTGGCTAGAGCGTATAATTTAACGATTCCGCCAAGCGGACGGACGTTATCAGGTGGGATTGATCCAGCAGCATTTTATCGACCTAAAAAATTCTTTGGTGCTGCACGTAATATTGAAGAAGGTGGAAGCCTGACAATATTAGGAACTGCTTTGGTTGATACGGGTAGCCGAATGGATGATGTGATTTATGAAGAGTTCAAAGGAACCGGTAATATGGAATTACAACTCTCAAGAGAGCTTGCTGAACGCCGTATCTTCCCTGCTGTCGATTTAAAAAAATCAAGTACACGTAAAGAAGAATTATTATTATCTAAGCAAACAATTGAAGAACTATGGCAGATTCGAAAGATGATGACAGGCGATTCACTAGGTGCTACGGAACGTGTTATCCAAAAAATGAAGAAAACAAAAAATAATGCTGAATTTTTAAAAGAGTTAACAAAAACAAGTAAATAAAATTTAATTGTAAAACGAGTTAATTCGTGATAAGATTGTGCATGTTGTAATATAAAGAATAACTCTAATTCAGCAGATGGATTAGGGCAAAGGAGAATACTTACTTATGAAAAAAGAAATCCATCCAGATTACCATGAAGTTGTATTTATGGATACTACTTCAGGTTACAAATTTATCTCAGGTTCAACAAAACATTCAGAAGAAACAATTGAAATGGAAGATGGCAAATCATACCCATTGATTCGTGTCGAAATTTCATCGGATTCACATCCATTCTATACTGGACGTCAAAAATTCACTCAAGCCGATGGCCGTGTGGATCGTTTCAACAAGAAATATGGTCTTACAGACGCAAACGCTGCAAAATAAGAACTATTTCGAAAAGGAAGAAGCCAATAAGCTTCTTCCTTTTTTTATACAAAAAAATAGTAACGTTCAACTAGATTGAACGTTACTATTCAGCTTTTCGTGAATACATCCCTTTTGTGACGTAGAGAACCCAGATGAGATTAATACCAACTAAAATAGCGGTAGAAATAAAGACACCTTTGTAATCGAATACGCCAGAAACGGTAGAGCCAATCATAGGACCAACGACTGATCCCATGGCTTGGAATGATTGATTGTAACTGAACACTCGACCTGTGAATTCTGCCGGTGTATTTTTTGTTAGAATTGTTTGAACTGCAGGTAACATTGCGGCATCCGTAATCCCAATTAAGAAACGTAAGCCGCCAAGTTGCCAAACATTAGTCACTAATGCCATTGGAATAAAAATGAAAATTGCGACAGTAAGTGCAATTTTTAAAATACGTTCTGTTCCAATTTTATCGCCTAGTACTCCTAAGCGAGGCGCAGCAATTAGCGTTGCTATTCCTGGAATAGAAGCCACACACCCACTGATAAAGGTAACATTTCCAACGTTATGTAAGAGTTCTCGAACGTATAAGCTTAGAATAGGACTAATGGAATAATTTGATGCTTGAATGATTAAGGTAGTGACAAACATCCCGATAATTAATTTAGGATGATGTAATTTCTTGAAGATTTCTTTTGACGTTTGCATTTCACCTTTTTCAACAGGCGTAAAATGTTCATGTACAAAGAAATAACTAAGTAAGAAAACAATTAGCAAAATCGCAGCAGTAATGAAGAAGGTAATACGATAGCCGAAGACCCCAGCTATTGCGCCACCGATTAGTGGTCCAAATAAAGTACCAGTAACACTACCGGTAACTAAAATACCGAGTGCTTTACCACTTTGCCGCTTGGGTGTCTCTGTTGCAATCAGTGCCTGTGAGTTACTAATATAACCAGAAAAGACACCTTGTAATAAACGTAACGCAATTAATTGGTAAACGTTACTGACAAGCCCCATCAGGCCTAAAACAATGGCCATTCCGAATGAAGCTCTTAAAATCATTAATTTACGACCTTTTCGATCAGCTAAACGACCCCATAGTGGGGAAACAATGGCGGTAATTAAAAATGTAGATGAATAGGTAATGCCGCTATAAAAATTTAATTCGGTTTTGGTGAAGTCACCTAACGTATCAATATAAAGTGACATAAATGGCATAATTAAACTAAATGCCACGCCAGCCATGAACGTACCAAACCATAAAACAAATAAATTTTGTTCCCAAGGTTGTCTAGAACGAAAAAATGTTGATTTTAGTGAAGTCAACAAATTAAACAGTCCCCCTAAAGATATTTTTTGATAATTATAATCATAACACTAAACAAGGATAAAAGTTATATGGTAAAATAGTTGTTAAGCGAAAGTGGGGGTTATTAATGGAAAAAAATAAAGCAGCTAAAAAAAGTCGTTGGAAAAAATGGCTAACAACTATATTATTAATACTATTGTTATTGGTGGGGCTTTCGCTAGTATTCAATGAACAAATTAAAAACTTTATTGTTGGACTAACAGACCCAACCATTAATTCAGAATTAGTCGATAAAAATAAAAATAAAAAAGCATCCTTTGATTTTAGTGAAGTTAAGAGTTTGAATACGGCAGATGTCGTGAAAGCAAAAGCAAATGAAAAAAATTTGGTTTTACTTGGAGAAATTAGTATTCCGGATGTCTCAATGAACTTGCCGATTGCTAAAGGCGTTAGCACTGATACCTTGGCACTTGCTGCTGGAACTTTAAAGGAAAACCAAAAAATGGGCGAGGGTAATTATGCACTTGCTGGACATCATATGATTCGAAAGGATTTATTGTTTAGTCCATTAGTTAGCATGAAAATTGGCCAAAAAATCTATTTAACAGATGCTAAAAAGATTTATGAGTATGAAACATCTAAAATGAAATATATCAAAGCAACAGACGTTCAAGTTATTGATGATGTACCCGGAGAAAAATTAGTCACATTAATTACTTGTGATGATACGGGTGCCGGACGTTTGATGGTCCAAGGTGAGTATGTTAAAGATTGGACATACAATGCTGCACCAAAAACAGTTCAAAAGTATTTTAAAATGATTCATAATAATAAATAATAAAAATGACCACAAATTTTAAAATTTGTGGTCATTTTTATTATTTAATTTGTGCTTTAATATAATCAATCCAGTAAGGCATTCCAAGACTAATTAAGTTATAAGTTTCGTCAAAGTCACCAGTAATCCATGGATCAGGAACAGATTCTTTTTCTTTACCGGGAACAATTGAAAGGAAGTTAACGATTTTTTCTTTTTTAGATGCAGGTGCAGCTTTTTCAAGACGCTCAACATTGATATCATCCATTGCAATAATTAAATCACTATTAATGAAATCTAAGTAACTAACCGGACGTGAGATTAAGCCATCTGTTGGAATCTGATGTTCAACAAGTTTAGTAATAGTCCCTTCATGGGCGCCATTTCCTTCTTGTGAAGAACTTGTGCCAGCAGAATCAACAGTTACTTGGTCAGAAAGGTTTAACTTAGCTAAATCGTCTCGTAACATTGCTTCAGCCATTGGTGATCGGCAAATATTTCCCATACATACAAATAATACATTCATGTTAATAATCCCCTTTACAAATTTCTTAATAATGCTATTATGCCATAATAATCACATTATTAAAACTAGTTAGATAAATTGGTGTAACCGTTAGCTTAATTGCTTTCTAAAAGGGTCTAACTTTGGTATGATAATTAAGAATAGAAACTAAAATAAGACACTTTATATTTAAAGAGGAGACTGAAAATTATGGCAATGATTATTATCGGAGTTATCGTAGTACTTTTAGTTATTATGTACATTAGCGGCTACAATGGTTTAGTAAAAGCAAAAATCCGGACTGAGGAATCATGGAGTCAAATTGACGTCCAATTAAAACGTCGTAATGATTTAATTCCTAACTTAGTTTCAACTGTTAAGGGATATGCAACTCACGAAAAAGAAACATTTGCTAAAGTAGTTGAATTACGTAATCAATTAACACAAGTACCAACGGATGCACATGAAACAACAATGGAAGTTTCTAATCAATTGAGTCAATCATTGAAAAGTATTTTTGCGTTATCTGAAAGTTACCCAGATTTAAAAGCTAACACAGAATTCACTAAGTTAATGGAAGAACTATCAAATACAGAAAATAAAATTTCTTATTCACGTCAACTATTTAACTCAACTGCTGCAAGTTTAAATGCAAAAATTCAATCATTTCCAAGTAACATTGTTGCCGGAATTCATCATTTTACAAAAGTAGAATATCTTGAAGTCCCTGAAGCTGAAAAAGCTGTACCCAACGTTTCATTTGATTAAACAGTTAGGAGATAACTAATGCTATATGATCAAATCGCGCGAAATAAGCGCAAAACAGTTTATGTTTTAATTGGTTTTGTTTTATTGATGGTTGCGATTGGTAGTGCCGTTGGCTATGTTTTTTTCAATAGTGCTGTTTCTGGACTACTTATGGCTGTTGTCATTGCAGTTGTTTATATGGGATTGATGATTTCACAATCAACTAGCGTTGTCATGAGTATGAATCATGCAACTGAAATAAAATCAGTCGATGATGCACCTGAATTATGGCATGTTGTTGAAGATATGGCGATTGTGGGCCAAGTTCCAATGCCAAAAGTGTTTATTATTGAAGATGATAGTCCTAATGCGTTTGCAACGGGAAATAATCCAGAACACGCGGCAGTTGCTGCAACAAGTGGCTTAATCAATCGATTAAATCGTGAAGAATTAGAAGGCGTTATGGCGCATGAAATTTCGCATGTACGCAACTACGATATTCGATTATCAACAATTGCATTAGCATTATCGGCAGCAATTTCATTATTAGTAAATATTGGAATGAACTCATTTTGGTGGGGCGGAGGTCGCCGTCGAAGTGATGATCGAGAAGGTGGCGGATCATTAGAAATTATTTTGATGATTTTATCATTATTATTGGTTATTTTAGGACCAATTGCAGCAACAATTGCTCAGCTTGCACTTTCTCGAAACAGAGAATATTTGGCTGATGCTTCTGCTGTTGAATTAACGCGTAATCCGCAAGGACTAATCCATGCGTTGGAAAAAATTTCTGATAGTAAACCAATGGAACGTGCCGATCCAAGTAGTGCGGCACTTTATATTTCAAATCCATTGAAGAAAAAAACAACTGGATTATTTCAAACACATCCACCGATGGAAGATAGAATTGAAAGATTAGAAGCAATGTAAACTATTTTATAAAATGGGGATGATAGTGGTGAGAGACAATTTAGTCTACGTTCATGTTGAAACGGTTTCTCATTTGATTTTATCATATGGGATTTCCAAAGAAGATTTCATAACAAGCATTCCCAGATTACCAACTAATATTTTATCGTTAAACCCAGTGGATTATGAAAATGAAATTGACATCGCAACAGGATTTAACACGGTAACCGGGGAAGAAGATACTGCACGTTATTTGAATAAAAAGACTGTTGGGTTAAAGCAAAGTTGGATTGATTTCGATAGTCAAGATGATTTAGAATTAATAACACCAAGAGAAGTAGCAGAATTCTTATATTTGGGACATGCATTTTCTCATATTCAATCACCTTTTTACTATAAATTGCAGAATGACTACGTTTTTTTAACGTTACCAAATGATGCATTAAAAATCTACTATCGTTATTTAACGCAATTTTATAATGTTTTTTCTAAATCAATTATTAGACATGCGAATCAATCGTATCGTGAAAAAAATGGTCTGTTTAGACGACGTCCTATGACGTTGAAAAAGATACCTAAAAAAATTGTTGAAGAATTAATGCCATTATTTGTTGAAGGTGTAATATTAGATTTTTCAAGGATCACAATTAATAATACGAAGTTAATATTACCTGTCTATATTATGATAGATAACGTTTCTCAGATGAAGTGGCATGAGCCAACATTGGAGACAGAAAGTGCCAAGTTAGTTGCTAATTTGGAGTATCGATTTGTAGATCAAGAATGGTTTATCGAAGTTTCTAACAAATCTGCTTTTGAAGACAGTATTATATTCTAAAAAGATAACGTATTATTATGTTATCTTTTTTTATTTTTGTTGAATTTAAAAAGAATGGTACAATAGGACGTGCAAAAAATGGAGGGCAATACGAATGCGAGTTTATTTACTCTATGGTGGTAAAAGTGCAGAACATGAGATCTCACTTTCAACTGCTTTTCAAATAACACAAGCGATATATTACCAATACTATTCGGTAATTCCAGTTTATATTACGAAAACGGGGAATTGGCTGCAAGGTCAGACGCTTAACGAACCAGTTAAATTTGTTGATAATTTAAGACTTAGAGAAACAGATGAAAAAGGACAAGCAACGAATAATCATGAAAATTCAACTGGAATAAAATTTTTGCCAAATGGATTTGACCCTGAAGATAGTGTGGTTTTTCCTGTCTTACATGGCCCAAATGGTGAAGATGGAACTGTCCAAGGACTACTTGAAACGTTGAATATCCCCTATGTTGGTAACAGTGTACTAGCATCGGCTGTCGGTAATGATAAAATAATGAGTAAATTACTCTTTAAACAAGCCGGAATTCCGGTTGTACCATTCCAAGCGATTGACTCACAGTCTTGGGAAAATAACACTGCAAGTGTGATTGCCAGATGTGAGGGCGAATTACTTTATCCAATGTATGTGAAACCATCTAATTTGGGTTCAGGAATCGGTGTTACACAGGTGAATAATAGTGTTGAATTACAATATGCAATTGATAATGCTTTTGAACTTGGTCCTCGAGTGATTGTAGAACGAGGCATTGTAGCACGTGAAATTGAAATTGGATTATTAGGTAACGAAGAAATCGCAACAAGTGTACCAGGAGAAATTTTGTCGTTTGATGACGTCTATGATCGTAAACTTGCAATGAAGGAAGATCACGAAGCCAGAATTCCAGTTGAACTCGATGAGGAATTATTGGATAAGATAGTTGGTTTTTCTAAAACAGCTTTTGCGGTTATTGATGGATCAGGGCTTGCTAGGTGTGATTTTTTAATTAGCGCTAACCAAGATATTTATTTAAATGAGATTACAACAATGCCAGGATTTTATAAAAATGCAATGTATCCAAGATTGTGGGAAGCCGTTGGGCTGAGTTACAGTGATTTAATTGAAGAATTATTACAATTAGCATTGAAAAAAAATCAGGCAAATAATAGTAAACAATAGATTTAATGGTCATATGAATGCGAGGGTTTATATAATGAAAATGCAATTAACTGAAATTGCGAGCGCAGTTAGCGCCAAGAACGAAATTACTGATGAACCAATTAATATATCGAGTGTTTCATTTGATAGTCGACAACTAACGGAAGGCAGTTTATTTGTACCTATTGTGGCAGAAAATGACGGTCATGATTATATCCAAAGTGCGATTGATAATGGTGCAACAGCGACTTTATGGGCAGTTGACCATCAAGATACAATGCCAACGAAAATCCCAGCTATCTTAGTAGATGACACATTAATGGCTTACCAAGATTTAGCAAAACATTACTTGGATAAAATTAATCCTAAAGTTGTCGCAGTTACTGGTAGTAACGGTAAAACGACAACTAAAGATATGATTACAGAAATTTTAAGTCAGCAATATAATGTTTGTAAAACGGAAGCGAATTTCAATAATCATTTAGGCGTACCGATGACTTTATTAAGTATAGAACCTAATACGGAAGTTGTTGTTGTCGAAATGGGGATGGATCATCCTGGTGAGTTAGACTTTTTAAGTCGAATTGCACAACCTGATGTCGCTGTTATTACGATGATTGGCGAAGCACATATCGAATTTTTTGGTACGCGAGATAAAATTGCGGATGCAAAAATGGAAATTGTGAATGGGCTGAAAGAAGACGGCTTGTTGGTTTATAATGCAGATGAACCGTTATTAAGAGAACGTGTTTCCAATATTGAACAGCAATCATTTGGCTTCGGTCATGGTGAAAGTGCTGACTTGAGTGTTTCAAATGTTGTCGGCAATCAAACAATGACTAGCTTTAAAGTGAGAGAAATGGCTGATTTTAATTTTACAATTCCAATGATTGGCACATATAACGTAGATAATGCGATGGCTGCTATCTCAGTTGGTCGTCATTATCGTGTGTCACCTAAAAATATTGTAAAGGCGCTTAGTGATTTTGATTTAACGAAGAATCGGACAGAGTGGCTTAGAGGTCATTTGGGCGAGTCAATTTTAAGTGATGTCTATAATTCAAATCCGACAGCTGCAAAAGCTGTTATCAAAGCATTCTCAAACAGCGATGTTGAAGGTAATCGAATGGTTGTTTTGGGTGATATGCTTGAATTAGGTGAGCAATCTAGCGATATGCATCTCAGCTTGGCTGATAGTTTTGATAATGAAAAAATTCAAAGCGTTTATCTTTACGGAGAACAAATAAAATCTTTAGCAACAGCATTAAAATCAAAGTATGATGATCAACATCTTCATTATTATGATTTAGATGAAAAAGAAGCTATGGTTGAAGATTTATTAAAAATACGTACTGAAAAAGATTCTATTTTGATTAAAGGAAGCCATGGCGTTCATTTAGAAACCGTTTTATCGGCTTTACAAAGTAATTAGAGAGTTGCTTAATATTATTTAAGGTGCTATTATAGTTTAAATAGTGACTCATGAAGGGTCAGACTTAAATTAATTTAACTTTACAAGACAGTAATTGACGACGAACTCTTAACTGTGTTGTGAAGCATGTTAGTTTGCAAACACATTAGGAGGAATTTATACTTGAAATTTACAGAATTAGGACTATCCGATGAACTACTAAAGGCCGTTCAACGCAGCGGTTTTGAAGAAGCAACACCTATCCAATCTGAAACAATTCCAATGGCTTTAGAAGGAAAAGATGTTATTGGACAAGCACAAACAGGTACTGGTAAAACTGCTGCATTTGGTTTACCAATCTTAGATACAATTGATACAACAAAAGATGAAGTTCAAGCACTTATCATCTCACCAACACGTGAACTTGCTATTCAAACGCAAGAAGAACTTTACCGTTTAGGTAAAGAAAAACATGCTAAAGTTCAAGTTGTTTATGGTGGGTCTGATATTCGTCGTCAAATCAAGAGTCTTAATCGCGCACCTCAAATTTTAGTTGGAACACCAGGACGTTTATTAGATCATATTCGTCGTCGCACCGTTAAATTAGGTAATGTTAAAACTTTGGTTTTAGATGAAGCTGATGAAATGTTAGATATGGGATTCGTTGAAGATATCGAAAGCATCTTAACAACTGTTCCTGACGAACGTCAAACATTGTTATTCTCTGCAACAATGCCAACTGCTATTCGCCGTATTGGTGAAAGATTTATGACAGATCCAACTTTGGTAACTGTTAAGGCAAAAGAATTAACAACTGACTTAGTTGATCAATTCTACGTAATCTCAAAAGATTTCGAAAAATTTGATATCATGACACGTATGTATGATGCTCAAAACCCAACACAAACAATCGTGTTTGGTCGTACAAAACGTCGTGTTGACGAATTAGCTAAAGGATTTGAAATGCGCGGATACAACGCTAAAGGAATCCATGGTGATTTATCACAACAACGTCGTATGAGTATTTTACGTGAATTTAAATCAGGTAAACTTGATATTTTAGTTGCAACTGATGTTGCTGCTCGTGGTTTAGATATTTCTGGGGTTACCCATGTCTTTAACTATGATATTCCTCAAGATCCTGAAAGTTATGTCCATCGTATTGGCCGTACAGGCCGTGCCGGACATAAAGGAACTTCATTGACATTTGTTTCACCAAATGAAATGGATTACTTACGTCAAATCGAAAAATTAACTAAGAAACGTATGGTGGCTTTAACACCACCTACAGATGATGAAGCATTTGCTGGTCAAATTGAAACAGCAATCGCTGACGTTACTGCCTTAGTTAACAAAACTGATACTAAAAAATATGCAAAACAAGCTACTGAATTAATGGCTAAGTTTGAAGTTGCTGATTTAGTTGCAGCATTACTTAGTGATGTTATTAAAAATGATTCATCACAAGTACCTGTTAAGATTACACCAGAACGCCCATTACCTAGACGTAAGGGGGGTGGCGGTGGTGGCGGAAACAACCGTCGTAGCGGCAATGGCGGTGGAAATCGTCGTGGTGGCAACGGTGGTGGTTACCAAGGCAACCGTAATGGTGGCGGAAACCGTAGTAACGGTGGAAGTTCAGATCGTCGTAACGGAAGTAGCGATCGCCGTAGCAATGGTAATGGTGGCGGAGGTTACAAAGGTAACCGCTCAAGCGATAATCGTTCAAATGACAACCGTTCAAACGGAAGTAGCGCACCAAAACGTAACTTCACAATCAGAACAAAAGATTAATTTGAATATTGAAAAGAGACCTATTAATTTAGGTCTCTTTTTTTGTTTAAAATTGCTATTCTTACAATATTGATAGGTAAAATATAAACGATTTTAGTGCAGAAAATGAATAAATTTGATAAACTTAACAAGGATATCAATGAAAAGAAATAGGTGATAATATGATTTATGGAATTGGTGTTGATATTGCCGATATTGATCGAGTAGTAAAGTTGGCAAAACAACATGAAGAATTTATAACAAAGATTCTCACAACAAATGAAATTAAACAATTTGATGAATTAAAAGGTAGTCATAAAGACGAATTTATTGCTGGAAGATTTTCCGCCAAAGAGGCATACAGTAAGGCTTTTGGAACGGGAATAGGGGATAAAGTTGGCTTTTTAGATGTTGAAATATTAAATAATGAAATTGGTAAACCGATAATTACGCAGCACCCTTTTGAGGGTAATGGCTTTATTTCAATTTCTCATACGAACAATTTAGTTATGACTGAAGTTATTTTAGAAAATCAAGAAAAGGGGATGTAAAAATGGTTGTAGGTTATCATCGTCCAACCCAAATCGTGGTAGATAGGGCAGCTATTAAGGCAAATATCACAGCTGAAAAAAAGACATTAACAGATGAGACGGTTATTTTTGCTGTTGTTAAAGCTGATGCGTATGGTCATGGATTGATTGAAGTAGCTAAAGTTGCAAAAGATGCTGGTGTAAAAGGTTTTTGTGTGGCAATAATTGATGAGGCATTAGCGTTACGAGAAGCCGGGTTTGTTGAAACTATCTTGATTCTGGGATTAACGAAAGTTGAATATGCACCGTTACTGGCAAAAAGCAAAATATCTGTAACTGTTTCAGAACTTGGCTGGTTACAAGAAGCTAATAAGTTACTGAGTGAAGAAAAATTAGCGCCTTTGGCCGTTCATTTAGCATTGGATACAGGAATGGGTCGTATTGGTTTTAGAGAAGCAGAACCGTTTTTAGAGGCAATTAATTTCCTTGGAAGTCATCAAAATACATTAAACTTTGAAGGGGTTTTTACTCACTTTGCGACAGCAGACTCTCCTAATGATTCGTATTTTAAAAAACAAATGTCAAAATTTAATGAATTGATGTCAGTAGTTTCTGATAGACCTCGTTATGTACACGTTTCTAATTCTGCAACGAGCTTATGGCACTCTGCTTGCAACGGTAATATGATTCGGATGGGCATTTCAATGTATGGTTTAAATCCATCTGGTGGTGAATTAGAACTACCTTATGCGTTAAAACCAGCATTTGGATTAACATCTGAATTAAGTTATGTGAAAGAAATCCATGCAGGTGATTCAGTTGGTTACGGTATTACATATCAAGCTCAAGAAAATGAATGGGTTGGTACAGTACCAATTGGGTATGCAGATGGTATGCCCCGAAAGATGCAAGGCTTTAAACTATTAGTCGACGGTCAATTTTGCGAAATAATTGGTCGAGTTTGCATGGATCAATTAATGATTAGATTGCCACATGAAATGCCAAATGATACAAAAGTAACTCTAATAGGCCAAGATGGCGATGAAATGATTACAGCACAGGATGTTGCAACGTACGCTGAAACAATTCATTATGAAATAATCTGTGCACTTTCAGGACGAGTACCACATGTCTACCTAAATTAGTATTTATTTGCTTAGTTTGCTATGGTAAACTATCTGTAGAGTGTAATTCTATGGGGGAAGTGCAGATGGATAAAAATGAGAAAGTAGCAATGAGTCATATAGCCGATTACTGTGCATATTATTCGATTACCAATGAAGCGTTGAAGGATAGCGAAATATTTAACTCTATTTTAAGTCATAAAAAAATGATGGATGAGTTAATTGATGGCTACTCAGAAATGGGACAATTGAATAGTGAAATCTGTAATGATTTTAAAGGATCTGAAGATGAAGTGTTATTGCACCTTCAAATTATGTAGAGAGTTGGGATAAGATGGTTGAAAGTATCATACGTGGTGATATATTCTATGCAGATTTATCGCCCGTTATTGGTTCTGAACAAGGCGGTATGAGACCTGTTCTCATTATCCAAAACAATATTGGGAATCGTTATAGTCCGACAGTCATCGTTGCCGCCATTACGGCGCGCATCCAGAAGCCTAAAATGCCAACACATGTTGGACTTTTAGCAAGTAGAGATGGTATTGAAAAAGATTCAGTTATACTAATGGAGCAAATTCGCACAATTGATAAGCAACGTCTAAAAGATCGTATCACGCATGTATCGAAAAAAAGTATGCTTGAGGTTGATGATGCGCTTAGAATGAGTGTTGGACTTGTTTCAGCAATACATAAAGAAAAATAAACAGTAAAAAGACATAAAAAAACGTGGTTCGTAACCATCCCACGCTAAAAAACTAAGGGAGTCTATTAATAATGACAAAAAATAATCGTGTAAACCAGGTAATCATTAATGGTTTAATCGCTGCACTTTATATCGTATTGGCAGTTGTTCCAGGAATGGTGAACATGGCTAGTGGTGCTATTCAATTTCGACTATCAGAAGGATTGAATCACTTAGTACTTTTCAATAAGAAATATATCTGGGGTGTTTCATTAGGGGTTATCTTATTTAATCTCTTTTACAGCAGTCCGTTAGATGTTCTTTTTGGGGGCGTACAAACAATCATGGGTCTTTTAATTGTGATTTTTGTTAGTCCTAAGTTTAAGAAAATGTGGCAAAAAATGCTTTTAAATATTATGGTTTTCTCATTTACCATGTTTTTAATCGCTATTATGTTGAACATTACAGCGAGCTTACCGTTCTGGCCTACTTACGGTACAACAGCATTATCTGAATTTGTAATAATGACAATTACAGCACCAATAATGCTCGTTTTAGATCGTGCTATTCACTTTGATAAAAGAATGCATTAAAAAAACAGACCCGAAAGGGTCTGTTTTTTTGTCTAACTACGTAAATCTTCAATTTCAGAAACAATAAATTCTTTACGTCCTAAGTTATCAACAATTTTATCAACTTTTTCTTGGTTTACACCAGCTGGTAATGTGAATAATGTTCGGCGTAATAATTCGCCTTCTTTAACATCTAAAGTCATACAACTAGCAATTGATGAATATTTTGTAATGATTTTAGCCATATCAACTAAATCACCACGTTCGCCAGCTGAAATAACAGTTAAGACATAACTACCAACATCAAAATTCCATGATTGAGACAACATATCTAGAAGACGTGTATGTGTTAAAATACCCTCAAAATAGTTGTTTTCATTTAAAACAGCAATATAAGGTAAGTCTTTAATTGAAAAGAAAACGTTGAAGAAAGCTGAATCAGATGAAATAAACTTAGTCGCATTTTTAAGAAGATAAGTAACAGGAAGTGACATATCGCCACCCTGTGATTTATGACGATAAATATGCATTTTATAAATATTACCACGGAAAATTTGACCCGTTTCATCTAAGATTGGCACACAACGGAATCCAGAATTTTCTAGGACCGTAAGTGCTTCTTCAAGTGTGACACTTTCACGGACGGTTGTTAGTTCTTTTAATGGTTTAACTAAAGTATTTAATAACATATAGGCGCCTCCAAATATTAAATTTTTCTCATTTACATTTTTATAATACCATAAAAAAAGCTTTTTAACAGTAATTTGACTATTAAAATTGTATTAAAAAAGGAACGGAAGAATGTCTTCCGTTCCTTTTTTGGAAAATAATTAAAAATTATTCACCTAATGCTTTAAGACCATCATTTAATACTTGTTTCAAAGTAGCAGCTGAATCAGTCATACGTTTAGATTCAACATCACTTAAAGGTACTTCGATGATTTGTGCAAGACCTTGGCCATTAACAACACCTGGTGTACCGATATAAATATCGTTCAAACCATATTGTCCGTCCATGTATGCACTAACAGGTAATACGGCATTTTCGTCACGCAAAATTGCTTTTGAAAGACGAGCTAATGCTGTACCAATACCGTAGAATGTTGCGCCTTTTTTGTTGATAATTTCGTAAGCTTTGTTACGAACGTCATCTTCAATTTTAGCAAGTTGGTCATCAGAAATGTTGTTAGCTTTTGCCCAATCTAAGAATGGAAGACCACCAACAGTTGCAGCTGAGTAAGCAGCAAATTCTGTATCGCCATGTTCGCCCATCATGTAAGCATGGATTGAACGAGGATCTGTAATGTCAGTTAATTTGCTTAAAGCAACACGTAAACGTGAAGTATCAAGTGAAGTACCTGAACCAATAACACGATCTTTAGGGAAACCAGAGAATTTCATTGTTGCGTAAGTTAAAATATCAACTGGGTTAGCAGCAACTAAGAAAATACCTTTAAATCCAGATTCAACGATTGGAGATACGATACTTTTCAAGATGTTTAAGTTTTTGTTTACAAGGTCAAGGCGTGTTTCACCTGGTTTTTGTGGAGCACCAGCAGTGATAACGACAAGATCTGCATCTTCACAGTCAGAGTATTCTGCTGAGTAGATACGTTTAGGAAATGCGAATGGTGTTGCATCTTCTAAATCTAAAGCATCTCCGACAGTGCGATCTTTCGCAACATCGATGATACCGAATTCTTCGCCGACACCTTGGAGTGTCATTGCGAATGCGTAACTAGAACCTACGGCGCCATCGCCGACTAAGATAACTTTTTGATGATTTTCTGTTTTTGTCAAAATAATTCATCCTTTCAGAGCTATAATTATTACTGAATAATTATAACATGTTTGTTTGTGAAAAAACATACTAGATGAGAGAGTTCTTTCACAAAATTTTCATAAATCGAGTATGGTATAATAGTTGAAAGAAAAGAATAGGGTCGAAATGCTGGGTAAGTTGAATAAACTTGCCCAGATGTTTGCGTTTATTTAAAGGAGAAATTAAAATGAAAATGATAGTCGGTTTAGGAAATATTGGGCAAAAGTATGATGGAACAAGACACAATGTCGGATTCGCTACAGTAGATGTATTTGCAAAACAACATAATGCCGATTTTGGATCTAGCAAGTATGAAGCGCAAGTGGCATCGTTTAATTTAAATGGTGAAAAAATTGTCTTAGTTAAACCATCTACTTATATGAATGATTCAGGTCGAGCTGTTAGACCGTTGATGGATTTCTATAAAATTGATGTTTCAGACATCCTTATTGTGAACGATGATCTTGATTTAGAAGTTGGTCGGATTCGATTACGTCAAAAAGGATCAGCAGGCGGACATAATGGTTTGAAAAGCATTATCGCACATACAGGAACACAGGAATTTAAACGTATTAAAATTGGTATTGACCATCCAGACAAAGTTTCTGTCGTAGATTGGGTATTAACGAAATTTTCTAAAAACCAAGAAAAAGACTTAGGTGATGCAATCAATACAGCAACTTTAGCAATTGAGGATTGGTTGGAAACAGATGATTTTATGAATACGATGAACAAGTATAACCATAAATAAGAAAAAGCTGTTTAGAAAAGGGTAAAGGGTAGAATAATGAATTTAGAAGCAATGATGCAGACTGTTCCTGGTGTAGATAACTGGCTAACAAATATTGAACCTAATACAAGACAATTGTTAACTGGACTAACGGGTTCAGCTAAAACATTGATGTTAGCTACTATTTTTAAAGATAAAAAAAAATCTATGTTGGTTGTGACAGATAATTTATTTCATGCAACACAATTAAATGAAGATTTAACTAACTTTATTAATGAAGAAGATGTGCTTACATTCCCAGTTGAAGAATTATTAGCTGCAGAACTGGCAACAAGTTCACCAGAATCTAAAAGTGAACGTGTCCAAACGCTTCAGGCTCTATTAGAAGGAACACCAAAGATTGTTGTAACATCAATCTCGGGGTTACGACGTTTTCTAGCACCTGTTTCAACGTGGAAACAAGCAACATTAAACTTAGCTGTTGGAAAAGATATTGATTTGAAAGCCACGGAAACTCAACTCTTTACGATGGGCTATCAACGTCAAAAGTTGGTTGAACGTCCTGGGGATTTTGCTGTACGTGGTTCTATCTTGGATATTTACCCATTGACCGTAGAAAACCCAATTAGACTAGATTTATTTGATACGGAAATAGATTCATTACGTTATTTTGATGTGACTAATCAACGAAGCTTAGAGAATGTGGACCAGATTCAAATTATACCCGCGACAGATTTTATTGCGACTGACGCTATGCTATTGGAAGCTAGTCAAACATTAAAAAAAGCGTATGGTGTTGAATATAAGCGATTAGATAATGATGATCAAGAGCGATTAGAATCAAATATTATGCCGCTTATGAGTGATTTTGAAAAAGGACGCTTAGCTCCGGAACATTTATTATTTAGCGATATTATTTATCAAGGTAAAACAAGTCTGTTAGATTACTTGGGTAGCAATGGTTTAATTGTAATGGACGATTATCCGAGATTATTAGAAGCTGAAAAGACGCTTAAACTAGATGAAGATAACTGGATGGCAGATAAGTTAAAAACACATCAAGTTTTGTCTACAAGTGTTTTTGGATTTGAATTACGAGATTTATTGAAAAATGAATCGCATGCTGAATTATTTCTGGCTCATTTTCAAAAAGGAATGGGTCACCTCAAATTTAATCAATTGATTGATGTACCAGGACATGCCATGCAACAATTTTTTAGCCAAATGCCATTACTTAAAACAGAAATGGATCGTTGGTTAAAAAAGAAACAGACTATTATTGTTATGGTTCAAGATAAAGAGCGACTTGATAAAGTCTCACAAACCTTGGATGATTTTGAGATTCCTTCTATCATGACGACTTTGGATAGCCTACAGTTAGGAAAAGTTCAGGTAGTAGAAGGTAACTTACAAGCTGGATTTGAATTGCCAATGGCAAACTTAGTTGTTGTGACAGAACATGAAATGTTTAACAAAGTCACTAAAAAACGTCCAAAACGCCAAACATTAGCGAATGCAGAACGCCTTAAAAGTTATCAAGATTTGAAACCAGGAGACTATGTGGTCCATGTTAATCATGGTATTGGACAGTTTATTGGAATGGAAACATTAGAAGTCGATGGTAAACATCAAGATTATATGACAATTTCTTATCGGGATGAAGCTAAATTATTTATTCCAGTAACCCAATTAAACATGGTTCAAAAGTATGTTTCTTCTGAATCTAAGTCACCTAGAATTAACAAATTGGGTGGTACTGAATGGACCAAAACGAAAAATAAAGTTGCTGCTAAAATTGAAGATATTGCTGATGATTTAGTTGCATTGTATGCTGAACGTGAAGCAGAAGTTGGATTTCAATTTTCAAAGGACAACGATTATCAGATGGAATTTGAAAATGCATTTCCATACTCTGAAACTGAAGATCAAATTAGAAGTTCAAATGAAATTAAGCACGATATGGAACAAAAGAAACCAATGGATCGTTTATTGATTGGTGATGTAGGTTTTGGGAAAACAGAAGTCGCGTTACGTGCCGCTTTTAAAGCCATTCAAGATAATAAACAGGTTGCTTTATTAGTGCCTACAACGGTGTTAGCGCAACAACATTACGAAACAATGATTAATCGATTCGAAGGATTTCCAGTTGAAATTGGGATTTTATCTCGTTTTAGAACAAAGAAACAACTTAAAGAAACAACTGATAAAATGGCTAGTGGTGCATTAGATATTGTCGTTGGGACACATCGAATTTTATCGAAAGATATTCAATTTGCTGATTTAGGATTGTTAATTGTTGATGAAGAGCAACGGTTTGGTGTGAAACATAAAGAACGACTCAAAGAGTTTAAGTCACAAGTGGACGTCTTAACGTTAACGGCAACGCCAATCCCAAGGACACTTAATATGTCGATGCTTGGGGTTCGCGATTTATCAGTAATTGAAACGGCACCATTGAACCGTTACCCAATTCAAACTTATGTAATGGAACAAAATGGTGGAACTATTCGAGATGGAATACAACGTGAACTTCAACGTGGTGGACAAGTTTTTTATTTGCATAATCGAGTTGAAGATATTGAAAAAGTAGTTTCAGAAATTGAGATTATGGTTCCTGAAGCTAGTGTCGCGTATATCCATGGTCAAATGACTGAAAATCAATTAGAAAATGTCTTGTATGATTTCATTCAAGGTGTCTATGATGTGTTGGTAACAACGACAATTATTGAAACGGGCGTAGATATTTCTAATGCTAATACATTATTTGTCGAAAATGCTGACCACATGGGATTGGCGCAACTTTACCAGTTACGTGGTCGTGTTGGTCGTAGTAGTCGAATTGCGTATGCCTACTTTATGTATAAACCTAATAAGGTTTTGACTGAAGTGAGCGAAAAACGCTTAGAAGCAATCAAAGACTTCACCGAATTGGGTTCTGGATTTAAAATTGCTATGCGAGATTTATCTATTCGTGGAGCAGGAAATCTATTGGGCCGACAACAACATGGTTTCATTGATTCTGTTGGATATGATTTATATACACAGATGTTGACAGAAGCTGTGAATAAAAAACAAGGTAAAAAAGCTGAGCCTAAATCAGATTCTGAAATTGACATTAATATTGAAGCTTATTTACCATCATCTTACATTGATGATCAGCGTCAAAAAATTGAAATTTATAAACGTATTCGACAGCTTGATAATTATGATCAATATTTGGAAGTACAAGGTGATTTAATTGATCGTTTCGGCGAATTTCCAACTGAAGTGAATAACTTAATGGAAATTGGCTTACTTAAATTATTTGCCGATAAGGCATTAGTTGATAAAATTAAAAAAGATAAAGACCAGTTAATTGTTTCTGTTTCAGAAAAAGGAACGACATTGCTGGGTACGGAAGCAATTTTCATGGCATTATCAGCAACAAAATTAAAAGCGTCATTAAAAACTCAGGGCAAACAAATGCGTGTGATTTTAGTGATTCAACCTAAGATGACTGAGACTGACTGGTTGATTGAATTACAAAACTTTATTCAAGCGTTAAGCGAATCCGTTGGGTCAGTGACTGCAGCTAACTAATAAAAAAGGAATCGAAATGATATGGGAAATAAGCAACTTAGACATTTAATGCGTGGTGCAATGATTCTATCGATTGCCTCACTAATTGCCAAGATTTTGAGTGCCATTTACCGAGTGCCATTCCAAAATTTAGTCGGAGATACGGGCTTCTATATTTATCAGCAAGTTTATCCTATTTATGGGATAGGGATGACTTTTGCTTTGACTGGATTTCCCGTCTACATTAGTAAGTTAATTGCTGAAGAGCCTTCGAAAGAAGATAAAATAAAATTGTCTCATGATATATTTATTGTTTTAAGTATATTTAGTTTAGTTATCTTTTCTGGCTTACAATTAGGAGCTTCATGGATTGCGACAGCTATGGGTGATGGACAGTTAGCAGGCTTAATTAAAAGTGTTTCATTTATGTTCTTATTTTTACCTGTTTTAGCAGTGGGACGTGGTTATTATCAAGGTATTTTTGAAATGAACAAAACTGCTGTCTCCCAAGTTGTTGAACAACTATTACGTGTTGGACTCATTATTTTAGCGGCATACATTGCGGTTGAAAATAATATGTCATTATATTCGATGGGAGCATGGGCAATGTTTGGGGCAACTATTGGTGCTATTGGCGCAAGTGTTTCTTTTATTCACTTTTACAGGGTTGAATTTAGGAAGACTAGGCTTCAAACAAACTGGCAAAGATTACTGATAACCTCTAAAAAATTATTTTCGGAGGGTCTTATCATCTGTCTATTTGCAGCAATGATGGTGCTATTACAATTAGTTGATTCATTCACAGTGAAAAACGGATTAGTGCACTTTGGTTATTCAAATAATATTGCAAAATCGTTAAAAGGAGTCTATGACCGTGCACAGCCTTTAGTACAACTTGGACTAGTTATTTCTGTTGGGTTCTCTTCGATGTTATTGCCATCTCTGGCTTCGGCCCGTCGTGAAAACCGAAAAAAGGATTTTCAACGATATGCTGGGATGTTAGTGCACATAACGGTGGCGTTATCGATGGCGGCAACCATCGGACTGATTGCTGTTATGCCACTTGTTAACCAATCTTTATTTGGGGATCAACTTCAAAATGGTACATTATCGGTTTATATGTTTAGTATTTTCTTAGCAGCAGTTATTGGAACATACAACAGCGTCCTACAGAGTCTGGGATTGTATCGTACGTCAGTCATTGCTTTGATTATCGGATTGTTACTTAAAATGAGTATTAATTTTTACCTAGTTTCTATATTAGGAACAGTTGGAGCAAGTATTGCGACAATCTTAAGTTTATTACTTGTATTAATTGCCATGTGGGTTATGTCACCCAGTGAGATTAGACAGTTACTAATTGATCCCAAATTTATGATGAAATTAACTTTAATTTGTGTAATTATGGGAATTGTGGTTTATTTATTAGATAATCAGTTAATTAATTGGACGAATGACAAGCGATTGTTGAGTGGCATTATAGCGCTCGTTTCTGGATCTATTGGTGCTGGAATATTTGGTGGTTTAGCAGTTAAATGGGAATTATTTTCGATTCGAGAATGGCTAAGCTTTCCATTTGGAAAACGTATTTTAAAAAAATTTATAAGATAAATAAAGGGGATTAACTAATGAGATTAGATAAATTTTTAAAAGTGTCACGTATTATTAAACGTCGTACAGTTGCAAAAGAAATTGCAGATAAGGGTCGAATTATGATTAATGATAAAATGGCAAAATCTTCAACAGATGTTGTTGTTGGGGATGAGTTAACAATCCAATTTGGTAATAAAACGCTGACTGTTCGAGTTATGGCGCTTAAAGAAACAACGAAAAAAGCAGAATCAATTGATTTATATGAAGTTGTTTCTGAAGTTTATACAGAAGAAAGTCGATAATTATCGATTTTTAATTGGAGTCCTTTATTGGGTTAGGAGACAAGATGGCCGATAATAAATCGAAAATTAAATTTTTAGATAATGATTTTATGAAAGCTAATAAAACAGAAAGAAAAAAAGATCAACGATTGGTAACTATTCACCGCCGCCGTATGATTGGATTAGGAGCTGTTTTAATAATTATAATCATTTTCTTTAGCGTACAGTTAATTTCAACCAAGCTTAAGGTTGCACATTATAAGCAAGAAACAGCAGTTGAACAAACGAAATTAAAAAAAGCTAAAGCAAATCAAAAAGATCTTAAATTTCAAATTAAACAATTAAATGATAACGATTATTTATTAAAATTAATTCGTGAAAAATATTATTTCTCTAAAAAAGGTGAAACTGTCTATAGTTTTCCTAGTGATAAAGCAAATTTAAAAAACTAATCAATCAGGGATAGAATTACCCGTGATTTAACTTTGTATCAAGGTTTATAGCGTGGTATACTAGTATGGTATATATATCTAAGGAGGAACAACTTTTTTATGTCTATTGAAGTCGGAGAGAAAGTTTCAGGTAAAGTTTCAGGAATTACAAATTTCGGTGCATTTATTGATTTGGGTGACAGAAAAACAGGATTAGTACATATTAGTGAAGTTTCTGATGGATTCATCAAAGATATTCATGATGCACTAACTGTTGGGGATGAAGTCACAGTTAAAGTTTTATCCATTGGCGACGATGGTAAGATAAGTTTATCAATACGAAAAGCTGTTGATAAGCCTCAAGTAACAGAAACAAAATCTCGTCCACAGAAAACATTTAATAAAGATACTCGCGCATCGACTGGTTCTCGTCCATCAAATGGTGGTAAGAATCGCTATCAGACTAAAAAAGTTGAACCTCAAAAAGATGACTTCGATTCATTGTTGTCAGGCTTTTTGAAAGATAGTGAAGATCGGTTAGTTTCATTAAAGAGAAGTACTGAAGGTAAGCGCGGTGGCCGTGGTGGCCGACGTAATTAATAACGAATTTTAAAGATGAGTGGTTGAAATGAAAATTTTAAACCACTCTTTTTTTAATGAAAAAAGGAGAAAAGTTTTGCTGAATACAAGATTTGAGGCTCAATATCGGCTACTTGGTAGTCCTGAAAAAATTCTGGTTGCTGTTTCAACAGGTGTTGATTCAATGGTCCTCATGGATTTGTTGCAACGATTACCAGATGAAATCCGGCCTGAGATAGGCGTTGCCTACATTGACCATCAATTAAGAGAGCAGAGCCGTATTGAAACTGAGTTCATCGAAAAGTATTGTCTAGATCATCAATTTAAATTATATAAAAAAGTTTGGCCAGTACATGAACATGGATTAAATGGTATTGAAAATGCAGCGCGCAAAATGAGATATGATTTTTTTGAGCAAATAATGGTATCAGAAACT
Organism: Dellaglioa sp. CoH-56-MRSF-13; assembly: GCF_056782095.1. The sequence continues at coordinate 386,878 of NZ_JBXAYC010000001.1, forward strand.
TATGCAACGTTAATGACAGCGCATCAAGCAGATGACCAGCTCGAAACACTTGTTATGAAAGGAATTCGTGGCGGAGATATCAGACAGTTAACGGGTATCAGTCAAACTAGATCATTTGGACCAGGGATGTTAGTTAGACCGTTACTTTTGTTCACAAAACAGGCTATTCGGCAGTACGCAAAGCATGAAAACATTGTTTTTTTTGAAGATGAAACGAATCAATTAAGTGATTTTTTTAGAAATCGAGTTAGAAAAGAAATTATACCGAAAATGCTTGAAAATAATAAACAAGTAATTAAGCATGCACAAAGTTATGCAGATCAGTTAACGAACCTATTAGATTTAGCAGATGAAGCAATTAGTGAAAAAATAAAAGAAATCAAATATGCTTCAGGATTTAAAATAAAAATGTGGACCACGTTGGAAACAAGGTGGCAAAAGCCGATATTGAAAAAAATCGCTGAAGAACATGGTGTTTTCTTAAAAGAAGACCAAATACAGCAAATTAGCCAGTTACTGCTGAATGAAAAAAAACCACAGGGTGAACTTAATTTAGGTGATGATCAATTATTTGTTAAAAAATATGAGTACATGGATTTCATTCAAAAAGAGAAAATAATTGAAAGTACTTCTGAAAAAATAATACTCGGTATGAATTCATGGGTTAATTTAAATAATAATGAAAAAATTGGCGTATTTAAAGCTGAAGAGATTAATCTAGATGAAGTAACTATAAAAGATTATATGATGGTTGATCACTCTATTGTTGAAGAGGGGCTTAGCTTGAGACATCGGTTGCCAGGCGATTATATCGACATAGGAAATAGTGCAAAACAAAAAATAAAAAAAATATTTATTGATCAAAAAATAAGTAGTAATGACCGTAATCAGGCTTGGGTATTAGAAACTAATACTAAGCGAATCATTTGGTTAATAAATTATAAAAAATCTCAATTGTCAGACACCGTTGAAACTGATAAAATACAAGACATAATCGTTTTAAAAAAACAAGGTCAGGGAAGAGGCTAAAGTGTATGGATGAAGATATCAAAAAAGTTCTTTACAGTGAGCAAGAAATTCAAGATGTTACTCGGCGATTAGGAAAACAGATTACCGCTGATTATCAAGGCAAAAATCCATTGCTTGTTTGTATATTAAAGGGCGCCTATCTTTTTATGGCTGACATTGCTAAAAATGTTGCAGATTATGCAGAAGTTGATTTTATGAATGTTTCGAGCTATGGGGATGGTACCGTATCAACTGGTGAGATTAAGATTATCAAAGATTTAGATATTGATGTTAAAGGCAGAGATGTGATTATTGTTGAAGATATCGTGGATACAGGACAAACTTTAGCTTACTTAATCGATCTGTTTAACAATAGAAATGTAAAATCTGTTAAGGTTTGTTCGTTGTTGGACAAACCAGAAGGTCGTAAAGTGACTGTTAACGTTGATTATGCAGGATTTGAAGTTCCAAATGAATTTGTAGTTGGTTATGGATTAGATTATGCTGAAAAATATAGGAACTTACCATATATTGGCGTCTTGAAACCTGAAATTTATACAGAGTAAAATAATGGTCAAAGAATGTCAATTGTGATATAGTGTATCCTATTCAAACGATAGTTGAAATAAAAATAAAGAAAAACGGGCAGGAGAGTAGATATGAAAAACAATCCTAAAAATGGACTTTTTAAAAATAGTTTATTTTACATAGTTATCATGCTTGGGATAATGGGTGTAATGTACTTCTTTTTTGATGGAAACAGCAAAACGGAAACACAAGAAATTCAATCAAGTGAATTTGTCTCAAAATTACAATCAAACCAAGTGAAATCATTTGATATTCAACCATCAGGTGGTGTCTACAAAATAACAGGGACTTATAAGAAAGCTCAAACAGAAAAGAGCAAGGATACTGGGTTCTCATTAATTCCAGCTTCAAAGAAAACAACAAAAGTTAAAAACTTTACGTCAACAGTTATTCAAAATGATTCAAATATGGCACAAATTTTGAAATCATCTGAAGCAACAAAGACAAAAATGGATACAAAAGAAGAACAATCAGATAGTATCTGGTTGCAATTAGCAATTACGGTTATTCCACTTGTATTAATGGTCGGCTTTTTCTATCTTATGATGGGACAAGCAGGACAAGGTGGCGGTGGTGGCGGTAAGGTGATGAACTTTGGTAAATCAAAAACAAAACCTTCCGAGAAAAAAGATAATAAAGTTCGTTTTGCTGATGTTGCCGGTGCAGAAGAAGAAAAGCAAGAACTTGTTGAAGTTGTTGAATTCTTAAAATCACCACGCAAATTTGCTGATTTAGGCGCTCGAATCCCATCAGGTGTTCTCCTAGAGGGACCTCCTGGTACTGGTAAAACTTTACTCGCAAAAGCAGTAGCTGGTGAAGCTGAAGTACCATTTTATTCAATTTCCGGTTCTGATTTCGTAGAAATGTTTGTCGGTGTTGGGGCAAGTCGTGTACGTGATTTGTTCGAAAATGCTAAGAAAACTGCACCATCAATTATCTTTATTGATGAAATTGATGCTGTCGGACGTCGTCGTGGCTCTGGTACAGGTGGCGGTAATGATGAACGTGAACAAACATTGAACCAATTACTTGTTGAAATGGATGGATTTACGGGTACAGAAGGTGTGATTGTAATTGCAGCTACTAACCGTTCGGATGTTCTGGATCCAGCACTTTTACGTCCTGGTCGTTTTGATCGTAAAGTTTTAGTAGGTCGCCCAGATGTTAAGGGTCGTGAGGCTATTCTTAATGTTCATGCAAAAAACAAACCGTTAGCATCTGATGTTGATTTAAAAGTTATTGCTAAGCAGACACCTGGATTTGTTGGTGCTGATTTAGAAAATCTTTTAAATGAAGCTGCATTATTAGCTGCTCGTCGTAATAAATCAAAAATTGATGCAAGCGATATGGATGAAGCTGAGGATCGTGTTATTGCGGGACCAGCAAAACGTGATCGTACGATTAATGAAAAAGAACGTCAAACAGTTGCATTCCATGAAGCCGGACATACAATTGTTGGATTAGTCCTAAATGATGCTAGAGTTGTTCACAAAGTAACAATTGTCCCTCGAGGTCGTGCTGGCGGTTACGCAATCATGTTACCAAAAGAAGATCAAATGTTATTGTCTAAAAAAGATATGAGTGAACAAATTGCTGGATTAATGGGTGGACGTGCAGCTGAAGAAATTGTTTACAATGAACAATCTTCAGGCGCATCAAACGATTTCCAACAAGCAACACAAATGGCTCGCTCAATGGTTACTGAATATGGAATGAGTGAAAAACTCGGACCTGTTCAATTAGAAGGCAATAGCCAAATGTTCGCTGGTGGTTCAGGTCAACCAAGTGCTGCTTACTCAAGCAATACGGCTGACATTATTGATTCTGAGGTTCGTCGTCTATCTGAAGAAGGTATGAAACTTGCTAAAGAAATTATTGAAGCACATAGAGAACAGCATAAATTGATTGCTGATAAGTTATTAGAATTTGAAACACTTGATGAAAAAGAAATTTTAAGCTTGTTCGAAGATGGCAAAATGCCAGAAAAAGACGATGCAAATGAATTTCCGAGTGAAAAAGATGGTTCTTTTGAAGCAACAAAAAAAGAATTAGAACGTAAAGATGCAAAAAAAATAGCTGAAGAAACAGATGAAGTTGATTTATCTAAAACGGTTGTTTTTTACCCCAAAGTGAATAAAGACGATAAATAATCGTTACTTAAGAACTCCGATGGATTATCTATCGGAGTTCTTGTTGGTCTAAAATGAATTATTTAAGGAGAAAACGAATGAAAGATTATCTTGTAAAAAGTTTGGCCTTTGACGGTAAATTAAGAGTATATGCTGTTACTGCGACAAATACGGTTGCTGAAGCACAAAGGAGACATGACACATGGAGCGCAGCATCAGCTGCACTTGGGCGGAGCCTAATAGGAACATTATTACTAAGTACATCTACATTGTCAGCCGATGAAAAAATGACCGTTAAAATTAATGGTGATGGGCCAGTTGGTGCTATCGTAATTGATGGTAACGCTGATGGAACAGTTAAAGGATATCTGAGTGAACCCCACGTTCATTTACCATTAAATGAAAAAAATAAAATTGATGTTAAAGGTGCCGTTGGAACAACTGGATCAATGGCAGTAACAAAAGATATGGGTATGAAGGAACCGTTTACGGGACAAGTCCCATTGGTTTCAGGTGAACTTGGCGAAGACTTTACTTACTATTTAGCTAAATCAGAGCAGATTCCATCATCAGTTGGATTATCTGTATTTGTGAACACGGACAATACAATCGAAGTGGCCGGTGGGTTTATGATTCAAGTAATGCCTGGCGCAACTGATGAAGTTATCGATAATTTAGAAAAAAAATTAGCAGAAATGCCTATGATTTCAGAATTGCTAAGAGATGGTAAAACGCCAGAAGATATTATATATCTGATGTTTGGTAAAGAAAATGTTAATATCTTGGATACAATGCCAGTTGCGTTCGAATGTGATTGTTCAAAAGATAAATTTTACGGTTCATTAGCTAGTTTGCCAAAAAGCGATATCACTGAAATGATCGAATTGGATCATGGTGCCGAAGCTGTTTGTCGTTTTTGTGGAAATCGATATCAATATTCTGAAAATGAATTAATGAAATTATTAGAGGGTTCAGCTAAATAAATTTTATCAATATATGATTTGTGTTATGATACTAAACAATAGTAAGTGTAAAAAACGATGAGGTGAATAGAATGGAATGGAAAATTGGCGATATATTAATTCCTAATCAAGTAGTTGTTGCACCTATGGCAGGTGTAACAAATGCGGCATTCAGAATGATTTGTAAGGATTTTGGTGCTGGATTAGTAGTTTGTGAAATGATTTCTGATAAAGGAATCCAATTTAGAAATAAAAAAACGTTGAGCATGTTGTTTGTAGATCCAAGAGAACATCCAGTTAGCGTTCAAATTTTTGGCGGAGATAAGGAAACATTGGTTGCTGCTGCTAAGTTTGTTGAAGAACACACGTCAGCCGACATAGTCGATATTAATATGGGTTGCCCTGTACCTAAAGTAACAAAAACAGACGCAGGCGCACGTTGGTTGCTTGATCCAGATAAAGTATACGAAATGGTTGATGCGGTTACTAATGAGCTGTCAATTCCGGTAACAGTTAAAATGAGAACAGGCTGGGACGAAGATCATATTTTAGCAGTTGAAAATGCCTTAGCTGCTGAACAAGGTGGTGCAGCTGCACTTGCAATGCACGGAAGAACACGTTTCCAGTTGTATAATGGTAAAGCAGATTGGAATATTTTACATGAAGTTAAAAGTAATTTAAAAACAATTCCTTTTATGGGTAATGGTGATATTAAAACGCCACAAGATGCAAAGAAGATGTTAGATGAAGTCGGTGCCGACGCTGTTATGATAGGCCGTGCTGCATTAGGAAATCCGTGGATGATTAGGCAGACAGCAACGTACCTTGAAACAGGTGAACTCATTGCTGAACCTTCAGCATCTGATAAAATTTTAGTTGCTAAAGAACACTTGCACGCACTTTGCCAGATAAAGGGTGAGGTTATTGGACCTAAAGAATTCAGAAGTCAAGCAGCATACTACTTAAAAGGTATTTCGCGTTCAGCTCGTGCTAAAGCAGCATTGAATGAAGCAAATTCAGAAGCTACTATGATAACGATATTTGATAAATTTTTAGAAGATACAAAAGAACGTGAATTCAAATTAATGCAAAAAGAAGCATAGAATTAGTTGCATTTTATTGGGTTAATTGGCATGATAGTAAGTGAAATATGTAATTAAGTGAGGGATATAATATGGTAAAGCAAGAACAAAGTATGAATGATCAATTAAAGGTACGTCGTGAAAAAGTTGTTGAACTTCGCGAAGCAGGGGTCGATCCATTTGGACACCGCTTTGAACGTAAAGACATGACTAAAGCATTACATGATAAGTATGATGCATTAACTAAAGAAGAACTTGATGGTATGGATATCCAAGCTACTATCGCAGGTAGATTAATGTCTAAACGTGGTAAAGGTAAAGTGAGTTTCGCTGATATTCAGGATAAAGATGGACGTTTACAATTATATGTCCGTAAAGATGTTGTAGGTGAAGATACATATCATATCTTTAAACGTTCAGATATTGGTGATTTTGTTGGTATAACAGGTGATGTTATGAAAACAGATATGGGTGAATTAACGATTCGCCCAACAGAAGTTACTTTCCTATCAAAAGCATTACGACCATTACCAGATAAATTTCATGGTTTGCAAAATGTAGAACAAATCTATAGACAAAGATATCTTGATTTAATCACAAATCGTGAAAGCTTTGATCGATTTATGAAACGTAGTCAAATTATTTCAGCTGTAAGACGTTATTTAGATGGTAATGGATATATTGAGGTTGAAACGCCAGTACTGCATAACCAAGCAGGTGGAGCATCAGCTAAACCATTTACAACACATCATAATGCGTTAGATATTGAACTATACTTGAGAATTGCACTAGAATTACATTTAAAACGACTTATCGTTGGTGGAATGGAAAAAGTATACGAAATTGGTCGAGTGTTCCGTAATGAAGGAATTGATACAAAACATAATCCTGAGTTTACAATGCTTGAAACGTACGTTGCATACTATGACTTCCATGATGTAATGGATGAAACTGAAGGCATTTTTAAAGCAGTCGCAGATGTAATTTCAAATGACGGAATTATTGAATATGATGGAAAAAAAGTAGATTTTAATAAAAAATTTGCAAGAGTTCATATGGTAGATGCTATTAAGTCCGTAACTGGAGTGGATTTTTGGAAAGAAATGTCAGTTGAAGAAGCACAAAAATTGGCAGATGAACATCATGTTAAATATGAAACATATTGGAAAGTTGGCCATATCATTAATGAATTTTTCGAAAAATTTGTTGAAGATACAATTGTTGATCCTACTTTTGTTTATGGACATCCTTTAGAAATTTCGCCTTTAGCAAAGAAAAATGAAGATGATCCAAGATTTACGGATCGTTTTGAAATGTATATTTTAGGTACAGAATATGCTAATGCATTTACTGAGTTAAATGACCCCATTGATCAAAGAGAGCGATTTGAGTCCCAAGTTGAAGAACGTGAAGATGGTAACGATGAAGCGGAAGGAATCGATGAAGATTTCATTGAAGCACTCGAATATGGTATGCCACCAACAGGTGGTTTAGGAATTGGAATAGATAGGTTGGTTATGTTAATGACTGATGCACAATCTATCAGAGATGTGTTATTATTTCCAACTATGAGACCAGATGATAATCAATAAATATTTTTAAATTATTTTATAGGATTATTTTTGATGAATAATATTATATGAGAGTATTGTCGCTATGTGACAATACTCTTTTTTTACTTTTATTTCAGCAGTAAAAGTAATAATAAAACACGATGTACACGTTTACATTCATTGATTTAGATTTAATTTAAATAAAGGCTTGACGAAGGTGATTATTCTTGGTAAAGTAATAAACGTTGCTTCAGTAGTAAACAACTAATTCAAATGTGACCAGTTAATTAATTAAAAAAGTTCTTGACAATTAACGAAATCCTTGATATGATATAAAAGTTGTCAAAAGCAACCAAGTAGATCTTTGAAAACTGAACA
>NZ_JBXAYC010000002.1:305791-362829 GCF_056782095.1 Dellaglioa sp. CoH-56-MRSF-13
TACTTCTTCATTAGTTTGGTGATTGGTACTTACAAATGCAAGTTCTTCACGTGACAAAACTTCAGGTTTATTTTTAAAAACGGCTAATTCATTTTGAGCCTCATTCTCAGAAACTGATATTTCAAATAATCCTCGAGCTAAAGCGTGCTTGTTATTAGCAACTACATTTATATTTGCTTTTTTTATCTGTTCATTTTTTTCATCAAACACATCAGGCTCTAAATTTGTATTTTGTAATAAAGTATCTTCTTGTTTATTATCTTCGATTACTGAATCTACTTCTGGTACTATTTTTTTAGCTACACTATCCACAGAATATAACGTATTTTCATCATTATTAGATACTTGATTTTCCTCTTCAGCAAAATCATCAAACAGTAAATAAGTATCCTTTGCTTTAGTTAATTGAACTAAAATTTTCCGATACCTTACGTTTTTATTTTGCTTTTTATTTGTAAAAAATGTGGGGATTTGTTTTGGTTTGAAACCTCGAGAATAGCGATTAATTTGTGCTTTTTCACTTTGACTATCTATCTTTGTCTCTTTGCGCGCAAATTTCTCATTGTGATGTGGTTTATTTACATCTTTTTTTAACGTTTTCTTATAAAATGCAGGTCCATCGTAACGCTCCATTAATTTCATCCTAACTATGTAAAAAACTAATTGCAATAACCGCAATTAGTTTTTATAAATCTATATTATGCAAATAATTTGGCTGCCTTCTCAAAATCGAATGCATCACCAACATGATTCATCTTTTCATCTAAAACTAAAATACCATGGACAGTTGGAGCATTAGGAATAGCCAACTCTTGAGCTGAACAAACCATGCCATAACTATCAATACCACGTAATTTACCCGGCCAAATAATAGCCCCAGTTGGCATCATTGCGCCAACTTTAGCAACAACAACAAGCTGACCTTGTTCAATATTAGGTGCACCACAAACGATATCTAGTGTCTCACCATTATTGACTTCAATTTTTGTGATATGCAAATGATCAGAATCAGGATGTTCATTACATTCAGCTACATATCCCACAACAAATTTAGGATCGTCATCGACAACAAGTACATCCTTAAATCCAGCAGCAACGATAAGTTGATTTAATTTTTCTACTTGTTTTTCATCTAAAAAGATTTGTCCGTTACCTACTAAATCAAGTGATTCTTTAGAGATTTCTAGAAAATTAAATCCCAACGTTTCATTCGATTTTTCATTGAAAATACGAACGACATTATTTTTTAATTCTGACTTTTGGTTTTCTACCTCTTCACGTAAAACAACCATTAATGTATCGCCAACGTTCTTTAAATTATAACTTGCTATTAACATATTTATTTATGAGTTCCCTTCTTATTATCACTAATGACTAAGACGTCACATGGCGCATTTCTTAGAATTGCATCTGTTGTTGATCCATTCACAAATCTTTCAACAACGTTAGCCCCTGTTTGCCCAACCATAATTAAATCAATATGTTTTTCTTCTGGTATTTCACGACTTAATAAAACTTTAGAAGATCCATATACTAAAATAGTTTCAACATCAATAACGCCCTTATCTATCGCAATTTGTTTGTAGTCGGCTAAGGTATCATTTAATCGCTTAACTTCAGTTGTAACGTCATCTTCATCTTCAGAAAATGTATTGTCAACACTTCGCTCAACAACATGTACAACTATTAAACTAGCCTCGTTTTTTAAAGTACTCTCAACTGCCTGATTAAATGCACGTTCAGATTGCACACTTCCATCTATCCCGACCATTACTCTTTTATAAACTTGTTCAAACATCACTATCACCCCAATGGTTTAGTCTAATTTGTTCATAAATGATTCGATTTGTTCTTTCGTTTTACGCTCTTTATTCACATAACGATCAAGCTCAACACCGTTATTGTATGCAACAAAACTCGGAATACCAAAAATACCCCAATCTTGGCAAAGTTCAATTTGTTCATCGCGATCTACTTTATAGAATTTAAAATCGGAATACTCTGCTTCAATTTCAGGCATTAATGGTTCAATAAAGTTACAGTCTGGACACCAACCTGCCGTAAAATAAAACAATGATTTACCATTCAATAATAATTCATTTAATTTATCTTTTTCTAAAACTTTTAATTTTTCCAATCTAACTACCCCTTAATGATTGTATCGACAGTTGAACGGTCCAATCCTAAAATTGTTTTTTCAAGTAATTCTTTTGCTGCTTCATAGTCTCTGATTGAGAACATTGTTTGATGCGTATGAATATAACGTGCACAAACGCCAATAACAGAACTTGGAATACCATTATTTGCTGTTTGAGCTGCGCCAGCATCAGTACCACCTTGAGAAACAAAGTACTGATAAGGAATATTGTTATCCGAAGCAGTATCCAATAAAAATTCTTTTAATCTAGGAAGCGTTACTAATCTTGGATCATAAATTCTGATCAACGTTCCTTCACCAAGATGTCCAAATGTTCCCTTTGTTGTTTCAATATCATTTGCTGCTGAACAGTCGACAGCAAAAAATAAATCAGGTTTCAGCATATTTACTGCACCTGGCGTGCCTCGTAGTCCAACTTCTTCTTGAACATTAGCACCAGCGAATAAAGTATTTGGTAATGTTACGTCTTTTAATTTTTCAAGTGTTTCCAGTACTGCAGTACAACCGTAACGGTTATCCCATGCCTTACTAATAATATTTTTACCATTAGCTGTTTTAATTGTTTCAACATCCGGAACAATATAATCTCCTGGTGCAATACCAAACTCTTTTGCTTCACTTGCAGATTCAAATCCACCATCAAATAAAATATCATTAATTTGTGGTGTTGCATTTTGATGATTATCACCACGCAATAAATGAGGTGATACTGAAGAAGAAATTATTGGGTACGTTTGACCTGATCGTGTTGTTAGTGTGAATCGTTGTGAAGAAACAACAAATGGATTCCATCCACCAAGTGGGCGAACTGAAAATAACCCATTGTCATTAATTGCGGCAAGCATGAATCCAACTTCGTCCATATGAGCAGCGGTCATAATTTTAGGTGCATTTATATCTGCATTTTTACGGATACCAAAAATCCCACCCAAACCATCCTGAACAACCTCATCAACATTTGGTGTCATTTTTTCGCGCATTACATCACGTACGTTATTTTCAAATCCACTTGTTGCCTGAAGTTCAGTCATTGTTTTAACTAAATTAAACGTTTTATCATTCATATTAGAGAGCCCCTTTTCATTTTATTGGACGAATTAGTCCCAATTTTGTCTACTCACTTAGCTTAATATTTCTTACTTTATATTATATAATAGTACCATAAAAGAATCCATGAATGTAGCTTAGTTACTATGTAACGGCGTTTTTACAAAAAAAATCTGGAATTTTTATTCCAGATTTTTAGACGTATTAAAATGTGCTTCTAACTTATAGATAGGCTGTCCCTTTTTACTAAATTTTTCTTCATATTCAGTCATGACATTATCTTCAGCTTCAACGCTTGCATGTAAATCAAGCCAAACTTGATCATAACCCATTCCATACTCATTTAAACTAACTAATGAGTATTCAAACAAGCCACGATTATCTGTCTTAAATTCAAGATGACCATCATTTTTCATAACTTTTTCATAGCCTTTTAAGAAACTGCCATGAGTAAGTCGACGTTTGGCTTGTCTTGTTTTAGGCCAAGGATCTGAAAAATTCAAATAAATGCCATCAACTTCATTATCATCAAAAAATTCAGTTACCGAATCACCGTTACCTAAAATTAATTGTAAATTTGGAATTTGTGCTTCAACTTGTTTCTTCAACGTAATTGCTGCAATTGTCGTTTGCAATTCAATTCCGATAAAATTATATTCCGGAAATTTTCTAGCCATTCCCATAATAAATCCACCCTTACCCATACCTATTTCAATAAAAAGTGGTTGTTTTTTCTCAAATCTTGATTGCCATTTACCCTTAAACTGATTAGGTGATGTTACAAGTAGTTCCGGATGTTCTGCAATTAACGGTTCAGCCCATGCTTTATTTCTTAATCTCAACTTATATATCCTCATTTCATTTGATAAAGTAAGTGGGGCTAGAACGTATTAATCGTTTTAGCCCCACTTACTTTTTAATCCATTTTTATATTATATTTTTGTAATTCTATTATTGCCTGATTCATTTCATGAAATCGACTTAATTGATGTGCTTTTTTTATTCGTTGTAATTTTGCTATTATAATGTACCAGTTTATTCTGTTTAATAAATCGTTATTCTCCAATGACTCATGATAACCACTCAGCCAACTACTCCATTGTGTATCTGGAATGTATTCAGACATAACTAAGCTCAAATCCATAGCAGGATCAGCAATTTTTGCTGACTCCCAATCAACTAAATATAATTGATTAGTATCAGACTGTAACCAATTTCGATGATTCAAATCACCATGACAAACTGTATACTTATCCGTTGATAGTTCAGGTTGATGTTCATTTAATTGCTGAAACATTTTTGATAGCAAGGGGTGCTGCTTTAAATCATCACTCAAATCGTCAAAATAATTAGCTAATAAGCCACTAGGTGTGATAACTTCTCCACCAACCTGTCTCAACATATTTTTTAATTGCTTTGAGCGATGAATTTTAGATAATAATTCAGGAACCATTTTTTGATCCATTTCATCAGAATGAAGGTTTCGTCCATTTAGCCACTCTTGTGCAGTTATTGTATCCCCACTTGAGATTCGCTTAGTCCAAATTAATTTTGGTGTAATACCAGCAACTGAGAGCGCAGCTAAAAAAGGTGACATATTTTGTTTCAAAAACACCTTTTCTTGTGCACGTGTACCCATGTATGCAGTGCCTGTATCTCCACCAATTGGTAACAATTGCCAACCGGGATCTAAATTAAAATCCATACTATTATTACCTCTTTTTCCCGACTAAGCTCTGATGCTATAGTTTCATCTTACAAACATCCCTATTATACGTCAAGGATTTTTTTAACTCTGGTAACTAAGTAAACATTAGTAAACAGCATTATTTCCACTAAACTCACCAAAACACCATAACCCATCATTAAAAATTGTCCTGTACCAATATAGATTGCGATATTAAAAAGTACTGCACTTACACTTATAATTGTTAATGTAAACTTTTTGAAATTCTTAATTTGATACTCTTTTCCTTTTGGATATAGTCTAGTAAAAATAATATTATCGTAATGTTTTGCAAAAGGTAACAATTGAAAACCAATCAGATAAATAAATAAGATTAAAAATGCGAGTGCTAGCCAACCATTTGAAATAAATGCAATAATTAGCGCTCCAATTAGAGTTAATCTAATAAATAAGCCACTAAATTCAGTTCCGCGAATAAATCCCCTTGCATATAAAAATGTATAAACATTTGCGTCATCTTTTTTAATATGATTTAAAATGAAATCAAGGTACACTCTTCTCTTAACATTCCCTCTAACCATTGGTACATCAGTAAATAAATTAAAGAAACGGTAAATCCCTAACATTCTATTTTCTTCAAAACTGATTGCTTTTTTCCAATCAAAGATTTCCTTAAATCCTTTTGCAGCTAGCTGATTTAAAACAAAGCTACTTAAAATAGCAACGATAAAACTCAGAATAAACGTACCATATAATCCAAGGATATAAATCAAAATAGGCAATAAAATATTAACTAATTTGATACTTCCCCAACTAAACCGGTTATTTTGATATTTTTCAAGTAATGAAATGACTAACCAATTATTTTTCAAGCATAGTTGCGTTAAAATCAAGAAAATAATATTGATTACTGAGATTTTCATTCCAATCATCATAACTGGGATAAGTAACACAATAAATCCAACTTGCATTAAGCTGGCCATAACTGTTGAATAGCGTTTTGCCTTTTTTAAATAACTAATTAATGCATGTTCCTGTGGTAAAAGAAAAACAATATCCGCTTCTTTTAATAACGTACTTAAACGGCCGATTTGTAAAATCACCAGTAATCCAATCACTAATGCAGGCCGATACCAAACTAAATTAACAGGCATCACCTTTAGCCCATTTGAATAAGCCAAACCAAGTCCACCAACAAAAAACATAATTGCAACAACAAAATGATCATTCAAAACATATCGTAAATATTTTAATAATAATAACTGATGACTTTTTAAACGTGTTGTCCATAAGTCTTTCATTTTGTTACCTCTTCCTTAGTTAAACCAAGATAAATTTCATCTAAGGAAGCATCTGGATTCTTATAGGCTTGTCTTAATTCAACCATTGTTCCTTGTGTTTTAATTTCACCTTTATTCAGTAAAATGAACCAATCGCAATACTTTTCAGCTGTGGCTAAAACGTGAGTTGACATTAAGACACTTGCGCCACGCTTCTTTTCAGCAACAATTAACTCTAATAAATCGTTAATTGCTAAGGGGTCTAGCCCGAGAAATGGCTCATCAATAACATAAAAATCAGATTCTGTTAAAAAAGCACAGACAATCATAACTTTTTGTTTCATCCCTTTTGAAAAGTTAGCGGGAAACCATTCTAACTTGTTATCAAGTCTAAATATTTTAAGTAATTCATTAGCTTTTTTCCATGCCTTAGTTTCATTCAATCCATAAGCCATCATTGAGAGTTCAATGTGTTCTTTTAATGTTAATTCTTCATAAAGAATAGGCGTTTCAGGAATATATGCTAAATGTGATTTATAAGCCTGGCTATCTTCCCTTAAGGTTACGCCATTTAATTTAATAGTTCCTTTTTGCGGGGTTAATAACCCAATTATATGATTGATTGTAGTCGATTTACCTGCACCATTTAAACCAATTAAGCCAACGACATTTCCAGGTTTAACTTCAAAAGAAATATCTTTTAAAACTGGTATTTGAGAGTAACCACCCACTAAATTTTTAACTTCTAATGTCATTTTCTAATTCCCCATTTACAATTTATTTATGCCTTTAATTATATCATATTATGGTGAATTATCATTCATGATGTATAATAAAAGTATTAACTAACTTTGAAAGAAGGCAAACATATGACTGACTGTATTTTTTGTAAAATAATTGCCAATGATATTCCTAGTTTCACCGTATACGAAGATGAAGACATTAAAGCATTTCTTGATATCTCACAAACAACCCCAGGCCATACACTTGTTATTCCAAAAAAACATGTTGCTAATATTTTTGAATATGACCAAGCACTCGCTAGTAAAGTTTTTTCTAAAATTCCAATGATTGCTTCCGCAATTAAAGTAAGCAATCCAGATATTCAAGGGATGAATATCGTCAATAATAACGGTGAACTAGCTTACCAATCTGTTTTTCACTCACATTTTCATTTAATTCCTAGATACTCAACAAAAGATACTTTTAAAATGTCATTCAAGGATAATTCCAAGAAGTACACATCCGAGCAACTTGAATCAATTATGATGTCAATCAAGAATAAGATTGGAGAAAAATAATGTCAAAAACACTTAAACGAATTAGTTTGTTATCAATTATTGGTGGGTCAGCATACTATGCCTATAACCATAGAGATGAACTTATTACTTTTGTTGCAGATAAAAAAGTTCAGTTAAAAGCAGATTTTTCTGACTATCAAAATGATATCAATCGCGTAACTAATTCATCAAAAAAATTGCAGTATGCTACAGATCATCTGAATACGATTATCGAAGAAACATTACCCATCGTCGATTCCATTAGCAATCGTATAGAAAAGTTTACTTATGAGATCGAGCCAAATATCAATAAAATTAATAAAAAATTAGAAAAGTATCAATGAATTAGGCTTTTAAAAGTTTGATTTTTTTGTGAATTTTCGGTCATTTACTTTCATTATATGATAATTATGTTATATTAAACGTATTAGTCTTTCATTGAGAAGACAAAAAATTTAAGAAATAGGATGTGTTAGGTTATGAAAAAATGGCTTGTTGCTTTAGCCGGCGTACTATTAACATTTACATTAGCGGGTTGTGGGAGCTCAACAGTTGCAACTACTTCAGGTGGTAAGGTTACAGAAAGTGCTTACTACGATAGTTTGAAGAAAACTTCAAGTGGTACATCAATTTTACAACAAATGATTTTGAACAAAGTATTGGAAAAACAATATGGTGATGATGTTTCTGATAAAGAAGTCACAAAACAATACGATACTTATAAAGCTAAATATGGTTCAAGTTTCTCATCTGTCTTATCACAAAACAGTATGACAAAGACTAGTTTTAAAGCAGAATTACGTTCTAACTTACTTTTAAAAGCTGCTGTTAAACATTACAGTGATTTAAGTTCTACAGCTGTAGATAAGCAATGGGAAGAATACCAACCAACTATTACAGTTCAACGTATTCAAGTTGCTTCAAAATCAGATGCAGAAAAAATCATCAAACAACTTGATGAACAAAAGACTGCTAAAAAGTTAACTGACAAATTTACTGCATTAGCTAAATCAAAATCAACAGATACAACTTCTGCAAGTACTGGTGGTACTTTAGCTGCATTTAACAATACAGATACAACACTAACAGCAGAATTTAAAAAAGCTGCATTTGATTTAAAACAAGGTAAATATACAACTACACCTGTTAAAACAACAGCAGGTTATGATGTAATCTTGAGTGTTAAAAATGCTGGTAAAGGTAAAAAAGCCGATCACATTTCTGACTTAAAAGAACAAATTGTTACTGAAACTATGGCTGACTCAACTAAATTACAAAAAATTGTTGGTAAAGTTCTTAAAAAAGGTAACGTATCAATCAAAGATGATGACTTGAAAGATGTTCTTTCAAGCTACTTATCATCATCTTCTTCATCTTCAAAATAAATACATCAAAACATCAGATTATATCTGGTGTTTTTTTTTCGAAAAAAATATCTCAATGGAATTTATCCATTGAGATATTTTTCAATTTAATTATTTGTTACATTACTGTCAGCATGTGGTTTATAGAAATTTCGACCATCCATACCAAATATACGTTCAGAAAATTCGCCCTCTTCTGTATGAGCCAATGACCCTTTCAACATTTGAATTGATGCATCAATATTATCAATTTGATGTAAAACATCTGCTTCAATTAAATGAGGTTGCACTGGTGAACCATACTCTAGTAACCCATGATGCGCAAGAACAACGTGACGTAATAAAATCATGTCTTCTGTCTGAAGATCAATTTTTAATTCACCTGCTGCTTTAACAATTTCTTCATCAATTAATACAATATGCCCAATTAAATTTCCAGCTAATGTATAAGTTGTTGCCACAGAACCTGATAATTCGATTGTTTTTCCTAAATCATGTAAAATCACACCTGCGTAAAGTAATGGTGCATTAATCACATCACCATATTCGGCAACAATTGATTTAGCTAATCGCAACATTGAAAGTGTATGGTAGGCTAACCCACCAGAAAATGCGTGATGATTTTTCTTTGCAGCGGGATAACTGAAAAAATCATCATGTTTTTCGGCAATGAGATATCTTACAATTCGATTCCAATTTGGGTTTGTAATTTCAAAAATAGCTTTATTAAATTCTTCTTCCATCTCATCTTTTTTCATTGGTGCACTAACGACAAATTGACTCGGATCATTAGGTTCACCCTCTTCAGTCAATCTAATATGATAGATTTTCATCTGTGGATTATTTTGGTAAACTTCACGTTTTCCTTTTATAAAGGCAACTTTACCCGTTTGAAATTGTTCAATTGCCTCTGGCGTTGCATCCCAAAGCTTAGCGCTAATTTGGCCTGAACTATCTTCAAAATTAAATGCAATAAATTGCTTATTATTCTTTGTATTTCTAACTTCTGCACTCTTAATTAAAACAAATAATGCTACGTTTTCGTCAACTTTATATTCAAATATTTTTTTCTCTTGTGCCATGTCCATCCTCCTATAACTTAATTATTTTATCGTTATCAAATCCAGTTAATCCTGAATCATCTGCCGTTAAATAAATAATTTGAACTTTTTTACTTATTTCTCGTATTAGTTTTAAAACGGCATTTTTTCTGTTTTTATCAAAATTAACAAACCCATCATCAATAATTAATGGTAATTCGATTGATTTATTAATTGTCATGATTAAAGCAAATCTAAGTGCGATATATAGCTGCTCTGCTGTTCCTTGTGACAATTCTCCCACTTCAAATGATACCATATCAGAAGAAACGACGGTTAATAATCCTGATATATTATTTATTTGTGTAAAATGGCCTAATGTTAATAGTTCAAAATAATGATTTGCTAATTGCAACATTTGTGGCATTCTAACCCCAGAAGAGTCTTTTAATGCCTCGTTAATCCAATTAATAGTTAACTTTTGAGTTAACCATTTATCAGCTAATTCACTTAAAATTGTAACTTTTTCAGCCAACTCTTGTCGAAGTTCTGTATAATTCCCTTCTGCCTTCAAAGTCCGTAATAACGTCTGTTGATCAATAATCTCCTGATTAATGTTCATTATACTATTTTGCAATTGTTTCAATTGTTCTGTAAGCTCATCTAATTGTTCATCTAAACTTTCTTTCGTTTCAAATCTAGCAAGATTTTTTCTAACCTCCACAGGAAGCTGCTCATTAATTGTATCCAATTTAGATTTGTCTTGAACAAATTGCTTTTGTAAATCGTAATTTTTTTCAAATTGCTCAATTGACGTTAAATGATATTGCGTTAATATTTCATTAATTTGATTAGAAATATCAGCAGTCACATTATCTTCATGCTTTTGTTGTTCATTTAAATAGCCCATTTTATTTTTTATTGATTGTGATTCAGCAATTAAAGGTTGTAATTTATCATTAAAGCCTCTAATTCTAGCTAAACTATCTGCCATATCACTTTTATTTAGTGCTAGAAAACTATCAGCAAAATCTGTCTGATTCAAATAATTTTTTATCTTGTCAGTTAACGTTTTAATTTCTGCTGATTTTTGACTAATTTGATCTGTTATAGACTGTATTCGACTTAAGTCATTTTGAATTGAGAACCACTGATTCTTTGGAAAATCATCTAAAACGTATTGAATTTGATAATCCGTTAATTCAGTATCAGTTTGTCTCAATTGTTCGTCCAGTTCACCTATCTTCAATTGATTTTCATCAATTTCTGCAGTAATCATTTGTCTTTTATTTTGTATTTGCATCAGAGCATCACTACTTGATTTATCCTTAGAATTAGACTGCTTAAATACAATTATGGTATATACAACTATCATAATATCTAGTATCAATCCCATTATTTTAAACGGCATTGGTAAGATCATACTTAGTACAAATAGTATAACACTTACCCCTACTAAGATACTTTGTTGTGTAGACCATTTACTTTTTTGTACTTGATTTTTTTGATCAATTGATTGATTTAAATCTAAAATATCTTGTTTTTTCGTCAATTGCTTTTGTTCAATTTCTTGAAGTATTCGTTTATTGCTCTCTTCAGATTTAATTAATGTGACAATATTTTTAAAATCATCAGGATCAAACGCTATTGGAACTTTTCCGTTGATATTTTGATATTGCATCATTAACCGTTCTTGTTCTGTTAATAGTTGGTTTAAACTCGTCTGTTCTAATACAACTTTATCTAAATATTGTTGATTATCAGCTAATTGTTCAAATAATATATCAAAATCAACTTTATTGTTTTCATAAAAATTTATTAAATTTAATGCTGCTAAATTTTCTTTTTCATCAACTACACTCTGATTAATCGATTTTAACCTTTCATTATTTATCTTTTGTTTCTCTAGTAAATTTTGTATTTTTTGATAATTATCAACAGAAATCATAGCATCTTCATCAGTTTGTTTTAGCTTATCCGTCAACTCATTAGATTGTTCATATATTGACCAATTTTGCTTTAATTGTTCGTAGCGTTGGTAATCTTTGGTTAGATTATATTGTGTTGTTTGTAGCCCTTTAATTTGTTCCCTATTTTGATCTAACTTTTTTTGTGTCTCAACATATTCCGGAAATTTCTGTTTGGCAATATTTATTTTATTAACTAAATCATTGTATAACGCAATTTCCTTATTTAACTCAGTTACACGACCTGCTGGCTTATAGACGTGATCGGCATCTTTTTGAATTTTTTTAGTTAATTCTAACCATTCTTGACTACCAACTGCTCCCATCGTCGTTAGATACTCATTTAAATCTTCATTCGTTAAATTAAATACTTGGTTTAACGCCTGCTGATTAAATGAAAATACTTGATTGTATAAATTTTCATCGACTGGATTTAGCCATTCATGCAGCTTACTACTAGCTACTTTCATCCCATCATCACTTTTAACAATAGATACCTTGCCACCAGATTTACCTTGTGTACGAGTTAGTCGATAAGCATCGTTACCAATTAATAATTCCAACTCTCCACCATATGTGGATGAGTCTTTAGGCAGATATTGTTGGTACTTCTTTTTCGCATTTGCAAATCCAAATAACATACTCAATACGAATGCTGTTAACGTCGATTTACCTGCTTCATTCAGACCAAAAATAACCTGATTCGTTTGATTAAAATCAAACGTTTTATCATGCCACTTCCCAAATCCGTAAATTTTAACTTTAGTTATTTTCATCTATATGACCCTCTATCGCTTGATTTTCATGAAGCAATGTTTTTGAATTTTCTTGTAATTCTACTAAATGTCCCGTTTCTAATAAGTACGTATTAAGTTCCGGAATTTGTAATAATTTATCAGCGAGTTCAGTCATTCCATCATCAGTAAAAACACGTTTTGCGCTTTCTTCCCAGTATTGTTGATCAATTGATTCAAAAGCTACCTTTTTATTAATCACCGTTTTAATTTTAACAATCCAATAGTAATTATCTGGCATATGTTTTTGAATCCAAGCAGTTAATAAATCACCATTTTGAATGCGATTTACTAGGCTATCACTAAAATTATCTAAATCTGTGATTTGTATCACTATTAAATATGATTTATCTTTAGAAAAAAGTTGGCATTCAGCGTCAATCTTATCAATAGCATCTGATAGTGAATCAATTTTTGCCATTGAAATATTAACTGTTTCCCAATCAATTGTAGATGACGTTATAAATTTGGGAACCAACTTATTTCCATCACTATTCACTAGATAAAACCCTTTATCGCCTGATTCTTTACGGTGCCGACCTTGTGTATTTCCAGGATAGATAACTGGGGGTTGTTCATTCAAAATCTGTCTTACATGAATATGACCCAATCCCCAATAATCATAATTTTTCTGTAATAATTCTTTAACAGTAAATGGTGCATAACTTTCATCTGATATTGAATTTATACCCTCATTTGCCCCATGGATAAGCCCAATATGCCATTTCTCATCACCACGAACAGGATAATCAACGATTTTTGATGGTTCCCATCTATGTGCATAACTAAACCCAGTTAATCGAACTTCATCGCCATTTTTTAAAATGTGCGTCACTGTTTCAACTTCACTTGTAAATAAAGTTACATTTGATGGAAAAGTTAAATGATCTTGAGCATTATCAGAAAAATCATGGTTACCAAAACTCAAATAAACATTTATTCCGGCCTTTTGCAGTCGTTCACACTGACTAATTAACGTTGTTTGTGCCATAATACTCATCTCAGATGAATCATATAAATCCCCAACTAAACAAACAAAGTCTACTGATTCTTCAATAGCCGTATCTACGAGATTACTCAAAGCTTTAAATGTTGACTGATAAATCGAATCCATTAACTGACTTGGTACATTTTTTAATCCTCCAAAAGGACTATCTAAATGTAAATCAGCTGCATGAATAAATTTCATCTTCCCACTCCTTTATAAAAAAAAACCTGGTACAAAACATAATTGCTTTGCTTCCAGGATTTTTATTCGAATTAATTATGATATAAATCTTGTATTGGTTTTGTGATAATTGAATTAACTTCATTCATAATTTCACTTAAAACTTGTTCTTTAACCATTAAATCTTTGATTGTATCAAAATCACCGATTTTTTCTGAAAGATTATGAGCATTTTCAAGTTCTTCGTCTGTCATTTCTTCACCATTCATTTGTTTTTGTTGCAAAGACATTTGAATTGTTTGAAATTCTTTAAATAATTTATATGCAATTTCATCTTCTTGCATTTTTGTATAAGCTGATTTCAAAGCCTTATATTCTTCCGTTTGACTAAGATCTTGACTCATTTGGTTCGCTGTATCATAAATATTAACAACCATTTCTGATTCCTCCAATAATAATTTATATTAACTTAATTAGTGTATCATTTTTATCCATAATTTGCATTGATTTGTTCTAATTTCCAAACATCCCATTAATACTATCACTGAGCCATTTTTGGGCTTTTTTAGCAGAATCAGATAATTTATTTTTTATTTCATCTGTTTGCTTTTCTACTGATTCTAAAATACCATCTCCACTATCATTTGAACCGGTATTATTTGCTAAAGTAGTAGCAGATTTCGTTGAGAAGCTTGTCTGAGCAGTATTAGGTAATATACCTGACATTTCGCTTTTAAATAAGGAATCAACGATATCCCCACTTGAATTTCTTAGGTAATGAGTATCATCAGTTTGATCAAAACCAACCCATGTTGCGACAGTAATGTCTGGTGTATATCCAATAACCCACTGATCTTTCGTCCCATCTGTAGAACCTTTTTTAGCCTCTGTACTTCCCGTTTTACCAGCAACTGTATATCCAGCTGGGACAGCAAGTTCGCCAGTTCCTCCAGTTTCAAAGACACCCATCATCATACTTGTCATCGATTTAGCTACCTTACTACTCATAACTTTAGTTTCACTATTGTCTGAATTATTAACAATCGTTTTACCAGAAGCATCAACAATTTTAGTAATAAAATGAGCCTTTTTTTGAATACCACCATTAGCAAACGCAGTATATGCACTAGCCATTTCGTAGGGTGAGACACCAGTAGTTAAACCACCCAAAGCTAAATCTAAGTTTTTGTCCGAACTTTTAACCGGTATACCAAATTTTTTAACAGCATCGTATCCTTTATCAACACCAATTTTATTTAACAACCACACAGCTGGCGCATTTTTACTAAGTGCCAATGCCTTATACATTGGTATTTTACCTGCATATTGATTGTCGTAATTATTTGGTGAATAATTATTTGATCCATATGATTGTTTTTTATCTTTTAATTCAGAATCATAAAAATAGCCATCTTCTAAAGCAGGCATATATACGGCAATTGGTTTTAGTGTTGACCCCGGTTGGCGGTTAATCTGAGTCGCTCGATTATATCCCCTAAAAACGTGTTTACCTCGTCCACCAACAACTGCTGTCACACCACCATTCGTTGAATTAATAGCAATTGATCCACCCTGAGCTTTTGTCCCATCATCAGCATCCAAAGGGAACAAGGTAGAGTTATCAAATGATGTTTGCATAGCTTCTTGATGGGTCTGATCCATCGCCGTATAAATTTTATAACCACGATTCATAATATCTGATTCAGTTAACCCATAATTTTTAATTGCTTCACTAATAACGGCATCAAAATAATAAGGATATTTATAACCTGATTGATAATCGTACGTATCATTTAATGTAATACCCGTCTGCTTAGCACTTGATAATTCTGCACTAGAGATTTTTTTATTTTCATACATAACATTCAGAACAACATTACGCCTTTGTTTAGCTGCAACAGGATGATCTATCGGATTATATGCCCCTGGCGATGTTAACATACCCGCAATAACTGCAGCCTCACTAACAGTTAAATCTGAAGCACTTTTTCCAAAATATTTTTTAGAGGCATCTTGAACACCCCAAACGCCATTACCAAAATATGCATTATTTAAGTACATCGTTAGAATGTCTTTTTTTGAATATACTTTTTCCGTTTCAATTGAAATAAATATTTCTTTAGCCTTACGACTATAAGTTTGCTCCTGTGACAAGAATGCATTTTTAACAAGTTGTTGCGTTATAGTACTTCCGCCACCACTAATTGCACTACTTCCAGTTAATCGATTTTTAACCAATGAAACCACAGAACGTGCCATCCCTTTGATTGAAAATCCATATTCATGATAAAAATTACGATCTTCTGATGACAGTACAGCATTTTGAATATTGGGTGAAATCTTATTTAATGAAACGTAAGTACCCTTTTGAGAGTATAACGATCCTGCTTTATCGCCATCTTTATCAAAAACCTCAGTTGATTGTTGTAAAGCAGCTTTTAACCCACTAACATTTGTTGTTTTGGCTACATAAGTTAAATACGCACTCGAACCTAAAATAATTGCTAAAATAAAAATAGTCAACCATTTCCAACCATGCACAAATTTCCATCCCTGTCGAAACCAATTTTTAAATTGAATTAGATGTATTACAAACCAATTTTCATTTTTAGTTCTTTTATTTTCATTTTTCATTAGTTGTCCCCATATTTAATCTTAATATCATTTATTATTTTACCATAGCAATATTATAAAAAGTAAATTAGCCTTTTTATTATGATATTTTTAAATATTTAAAAAAAGACTAAGAAATGTAGATGTTATCTACTCCTTAGTCTCACAGTATTTTAAATTAAATTATCTGGATTTGCGTGTTCAGTAAAAATATCATAGACACGTTGTGCGGCCTGCTCATCTGAACTAATAATCATAATTGTATCATGTCCCGCAACAGTTCCAACAATATCCGGGAAGCCAAAATCATCGATAATTGCTGCCAGTAAATTACCGTTACTTGGAATCGTTTTAACAACATTCATAAATTGGATTTTAGTAATATTAGTAACGACTTCAAAAATAATTTCAAATAAATGAACTTCTTCACTTAAATTACCTGACTTAAAAATTGCGTATCTCAAATCACCTTGTTCATCTTGAGCTTTAACAATTTTCATTTCACGAATATCTCTAGAAATAGTCGCTTGAGTCGCCTTAATATTCACATGTTCCAATTCTGAAATCAAATCATCCTGCGTTGCAATTACTTTTTTATTAATTAACTGTTCAATTTTAGCTTGACGTATCTCTTTCTTCATAAGAATCCCTCTTTGAATGAGTATTTATTCTTAGTATAGCAAAAGAAATATGAATACTGAAATAATACGCTTAATTTAGGACGATTTTATTCATTTTATTGAATTTTGATTCAAATATAAGCATACCTGAATCTCTAATAATATAACCATCTAACACTAATTTCTGAATAACTCGTCCAACGGTTTCACGCCGCGTTCCACTAATCGTCGCAATATCTTCATGTGTAATCACATATGGGATTCGCAGACTATTCTCACCATGTTTATCGGCTAGATTCTCACTTAAATACTGTAACACTTGTGTTATCCGGGTTGTTGTATTACTACATACGGTTCTTAACCTTAACACTTCTGAACAATTTAAAATATTATCAATTTGCCCAAATAAGTACGCAGAAACTTCATAATGTGTTTTGATTAAATTCTCAATAAGTTCAACAGGAATCTTAGCGACCGTCGCTAGTGTAGCAGCACGACTTGAAACAGTATAATATTCACTCTGTAACATTCCACCAATTGGAAATATTTGTTTCGATGTAACATACATATAATTTTGAAAAATACCAGCTCGATCACCACGTTCAATTTTAACTAATCCATCCAAGACAACATAAATAAAATCACGTTTATCATTCATATCAAAAATAGTATTTCCTTTTAGAAATCTTTTAAATGTAATTTGTTCAAAACAAGCTCCTTGTTCATCCTCACTTAAACAACCAAACAACTCATGGTCAGAAAATTCTGATCGATACCTTTGTCTTTCTTTTTCTGTAATCATCCCTTTACTCCCTTAATACCTATATTTATGATATATAACTATCAACACTATCAGATTAAATATAGAATGTCGATTTATTTTTTCGGATTTTGGAGACCCTGGTTTATTTTTTTGATTCACTGATAGCTCTAAATCATTAATCTAACAGTACCAAAATGATAAAAATAAACTGGTCGTATTCGCACATCCATTTTGTGTTCAAACGCACAATCATCGTTAAAAAGTACATCTAACAATATTTAGATAAAATAAAAAAGTTAACAATTAAGTCAACTTTTTTATTAATTACATTTCTTTTGGTGCATTTACGCCTAATAATCTTAATGATTCTGTTAAAACGACGCTCACACTTTGAACGAGTGCTAAACGAGCTAATTTTTGATCATCTTCAACTAATATCTTTGAATTTGCATAGTATTTATTAAATGCTCTTGATAAATGAATAGCGTATTTAGCAATTACTGATGGTTCATATTCTTTAGCTGCACGTTTAATTATTTTAGGGAAGTCACCAAGTAACTTAATTGTATCCCATGCAGCAGGATCAGAAAGTTCATTGTTACTTTCACTAATTGAAACATCACCCGCTTTACGAATAATACTTTGTGCTCTAGCATTTGAATATTGGACATAGGGACCTGTTTCACCTTCAAAACGAACAACTTCTTCTAAAACAAAATCAAAATTATTCATACGTTCATTCTTTAAATCATGGAAAATAACAGCCCCAACACCAACATCTTTAGCAACTTGTTCAGCATTTGGTAGGTCAGGATTTTTATCTTGAATTTGTTTTTTAGCAAGGCTTGTAGCATCATCTAAAACTTCTTCAAGTAAAATAACACGTCCTGAACGAGTCGATAATTTCTTACCACCTTGTGTGATTAAGCCAAATGGAATGTGGTGCATATCATCTGACCAATCATTACCCATTTCCTTTAACACAGCCTTTAATTGTCTAAAATGGTTAGCTTGTTCATTTCCGACAACATACAATGACTGTACAAAATTATACGTCCGTTTACGGTAAATAGCAGCAGCTAAATCACGAGTAATATATAAAGTTGCCCCATCTGTTTTTTGAATCAAGGCAGGGTTTAAATCGTATTTTTCAAGATCAACAATTTCTGCGCCTTGGCTTTCTTTTAACAAATTTTTATCTTTTAACATTGTCACAACTTCGCCCATTTTATCATTATAAAAGGCTTCCCCTTTAAATGAATCAAATTGGACACCCAGCATATCATAAATTTTATTGAAAGCTGATAATGATTCTGCACGGAACCAAGTCCAAAGTTCGATTGCTTCTTCATCGCCATCCTCGAGCTTTTTAAACCATGCACGAGCTGCAACATCTAACTCTGGATTTTCTTCTGCTTCTTTATGGAAACGAACGTAGTATTCAAGTAATTTATTGATAGGATCAGCTTTAACTTCTGCTTCACTACCCCATAATTTATAAGCAGTAATTAACTTACCAAATTGAGTTCCCCAATCGCCTAAATGATTAATTTTAATTGGATTATAATTAATTTTAGCCAAGATGTTTGCAATTGAATTACCAATCACAGTTGAACGTAAATGTCCCATTGAAATAGGTTTAGCAATATTGGGTGATGACATATCAATTGGTACGTTACCATCATGACCAATATCAGATGCGCCATACTCACTGCCATTTGAAAGCACTTGTTCAATAATATCTTGACTAAATGCAGCCTTATTCAAGAAAAAGTTAACATATGGCCCAACTGCAGCAACTGACTCAAATTGACTTTGATCAATTTTCTCTACTAAGTCTTTAGCAATCATCTGAGGTGCTTTTCTAAATGCTTTAGCTAATGCAAAAGCTGGAAATGCATAATCCCCCATATCAGAACTTTTTGGTATTTCAATTTTGGCAATAATTTCTTCTTCAGTAAGGTTTCCATCAACGATAGCAACCAATGCTTGTGCAACTTGTTGTTTATAATTCATTATCCATTCCTCCTAAAATTGTATAAAAAAAGCCCCTTACAAATAATTATGTAAGAGACGAGAATTCCCGCGGTACCACTCTAATTGATTAATATCCACTCAAAATATTCAGTTATTTCTAAAAAGTACGATTCAACTAACGCTTTTATCTAGCTTCCATCAACCTAGACTTGCTTTAAAATTAATTAGTTTACTAGCTTTTATCATCGAATTTATAGTTTGATTGTAACAAATTAATATTATAAAAGATAGTGTTTTTAGAATTTAGGTTTGCTTTTGGTGAAATATTTCTTTACGACATCCCTTGAATCTGTCAATCTTGTAACATTATCATCAAAATGAATTGATACAAAAGAATAATACACAAGATCGACTGCATATAATTGAGCAATTAAAGAAGTAGTCGCTGCACTTCTGAATTTTTTATTTTCTTCACTATCGTCATGTTCTAAAATAATATTAGCTAATTTGGCCAATGTACTTTTTTTATTATGTGTTAAAACGATAACTTTTATTTTTTGTCGATTTGCAAGATTTGCTAACTTAATTGCATCCGTATTTTCCCCTGAATTTGATATCAAGAATAAAGTTGTTCCTTCTTTTAGTTGCGATAATCCAACGGCAATTAGATGTGTATCAAGTGTTTCTATAACAGACTTACCAACTCGAATAAATTTTTGTTGGAAATCTTTAGCTACAATTTCTGATGCTCCAATTCCATACGCATAGATTATTTTTGACTCTGCAATAACCTTCGCAGCATTAACGACTTCCTCATCTAATGTTTTATTTGATTCCTCAATCGTATGTTGTATCCGCATGGTTAATTTTTGTTGTGTCGTCACTAAATCATCTTTAGGATTAATTTCCTCGAGCATTGATTTATCATCTTGGATTTCTGCTGATAATTCTAATTTTAATCCTGGAAAACCAGTATCACTAATACTTTTTCCAAATCGCGTTATTGCTGCAGTGCTGACACCTACCACCTCTGCCATACTCTGTGTACTCATTCTTATTACTTTCTGAGGGTGCTCTAAAATAAACCGTGCTATTTTTCGCTCTACCTTTGTGTATTTATCCATATTTGCTTGTATTGTGTACAAATAATTACCCATACTTCTTACCTCTTTTTATGGTATGTCTTATGCTTCTGTCTCAATCATAGCATCTTTTGGAATACCAAAAAAGAATGTTAAAATAAATCCGCCCGCATATGCCGCAAGCAATCCAAGAATATACCCAATCCAGTGTCCATTACTTATTAAAGGTATCAATGCTACCCCAGAAGGTCCTATTGCAATAGATCCAATATGACCAATCCCACCAATCACCGCTCCACCGATTCCGCCACCAAGACAAGCAGTAATCATTGGTCGTCCTAAAGGTAGTATAACCCCATAAATTAATGGTTCCCCAATTCCTAGAAATCCGACTGGTAGAGCGCCTTTAATTAAATTTGTTAATTTTTTATTTTTACGACAACGAACCCATAATGCAATTGCTGCCCCTACTTGTCCAGCTCCTGCCATTGCTAAAATTGGCAATAATAATGTTGATCCAGACTTAGCAATCATTTCAAGATGAATAGGTGTTAAAATTTGATGTAATCCTAACATTACCATTGGTAAGAAAAAAGTCCCTAAAACAAAACCAGAAAATGCACCACCAACTTCTAAGACCCAGTTAATTGATGTAACTAAAGAATTCGAAACAACCCCAGCAACTGGCATTACTAAGAAAATTGTCATCATTCCAATAACAAATAATGATATTGTCGGTGTTATAATAATATCTAAAGAATCCGGAATCCATTTATGCAATCTTTTTTCTAAAATAGCTAATACCCACACTGCAAAAATAACACCAATAATTCCACCCTGTCCAGCACTTAGTGCCTGACCGTTAAAGATATTATGGAGAGGTGCTTCAGGGGTTACCCCACTCAGCAAAGTGACAGCGCCGATAACACCACCAAGTCCTGGAGTGGCACCAAATTCACTGGCACTATTTATCCCTACATAGATAACTAAATAACTGAAAACACCATTTTTAATAACATTTAAAACTGCAATAAAATCTGTCCAGCTCGAACTTAAATCCCCTGCAACCATCATATTTCCAAGGACAGCAGCCAATCCACCAATCAATCCTGCTCCAACAAATACAGGAATTAGTGGAACAAAGATATTTGAAATTGCTTTAAGCACCTTTTTTATTGGCGTTTGCTTTTGTTTAGCTTTATGTTCTGCTTTTACTTTAGCAGCTTTGCTCTCAACCAATTCTTTATCAGTCATTTGAGTTGATTGTACTACGTTCTTCAAAGGGAAAGGTTCGCCTAATTTAACCCCTACTTGTCTTACCATTTCATCTGCAACTTTGTTGACTGTACCAGGTCCAACTACCACTTGCAAAGTATCATCTTCAACAACACCCATGACACCATCGATATTTTTCAATTTTTCAATATCTACTTTATCTTCATCCCTAATTGTCATCCTAACTCGAGTCATACAATGAATTAATTTTTCAACATTGTCTGGCCCCCCTACATTATCATAAATTTCATTTGCAATTTTTTCGATTTTTTTGTCTGCCATAATTTAACCCCTCCAAATATTTTATTTGATTGCTTCCCTAACAAAACCATGAGCCTTCTTTAATTTTTCTTTAGCTTGATTCAAATCGTTATCCGTTAGAATCATAACTATTGCAAGTTTGACATCATGTTCAGCTAATTCAAATGTTAATTTTGCTTGTTCATAACTTACTCCAGTTGCATCCATAATAATATGCTTTGATCTTTCAACTAATTTTTCATTCGTTGGTCTAACATCGACCATTAAATTTTTATATATTTTTCCAATTCCAATCATCGAAATTGTCGACAACATATTTAATACTAATTTTTGTGCCGTTCCTGATTTTAAACGAGTAGACCCAGTCAATATCTCTGGTCCCACTTCAATCTCAATAGCCGTATCAGCATGCCGTCCAATAATTGATTCCTTATTGCAAGCCAGACTTATTGTGTTCGCACCAAGATGTTTAGCGTAGTCAAGACCCCCAATAACATATGGTGTTCTACCACTTGCTGCAATTCCAACTACTGTATCTAATTTTGTTAAACAAATATTTTCCAAATCCAACTTACCCAATTCGTTTGAATCTTCGGCACCTTCAACTGCCACAGTCATTGCTTTCATACCACCAGCAATCAATCCTTGCACCATGCTAGGATTTGTTCCAAATGTTGGTACACATTCAGCAGCATCTAAGACACCTAATCTACCACTAGTTCCTGCACCCATATAAATTAAACGGCCTCCACTATTAAATGATTCAATAATTTTACTAACTGCTTCATTAATTTGCGATAACTCTTTTTCTACGCTTTTAGGAACTGTCATATCGGCTTCATTCATTATTCTTGCAACTTCAGAACATTTTAACTCATCTAAATTCATAGTTTGTTCATTTCTAGTTTCCGTTACTAATTTTGTAATATCCATATTTTATCCCTCTTTTATAATTGTATTATTAAATATTATTTTTTGTTTTGCTCCTATATAGTCAATTAAATCCAAGTCTGTCCTTTTAACTGTACCAATTTGGTTTACTTTTTTATCAATTGGTAAATTATTTTTCACTATCTGTATTTCTCCAGTATATCTCCCATATAACATATTATCTTGCGTTATAGTACCTCTCGTTCGAGCATCTTCATTATTTATTGGTTCAATAGTGAATTGATTTCTTATCCGACTTTCTTCTAACCTTACAACATCCCTAGCCACGTCAGCACGATTATGCCATGCTATATTATCAAGTTCATGCGAACTACTTTCAATATCTATTTCTATACTTTGATTAGTAAAATAGTTAACTATCTTACTAATTGTTCTTTGTGAAACTCGCGGATCACCGATATAAACGTCATCAGTATAATTATTCTCAATTAAATCTATCATTGCAGCCAATACATTGTAATTTCGATGTTTTTCTAATGTTGGTAATCCCTTTCCAATTGGCCCTCTAAATATTTTATCTCCTGCCACAAACGCCATCGTAGTAAATCCTGATTTTTTTAACCAATGATTCTTATTTTTTAACCATTCGTCATCTAATCCCGTATCTGGTCGAGGATAATAATTATGCCATGCTTCAATATTCTTAAAATTTGCATGATTATCAACTAGTTGCTTAATATCCAGCTCTGAAATCGTACTAGCATTTAATCCAATATCTATATTATTTGATAATTCAGCTATTTTTTCCATACTAATCCCATAATCAATTCTTAAACCAGTAATTCCAGCAGTTTTCAAATCAAATTCCAATAATTTTAAACTTTTTTCTGAAATATCAACCATTAATTTCAAGTTATTTTCAAGACATAAATTCCCCAAAGTTTTTAATTCATCAATAGTTTTTTTTCTATCTTCTTCAGGAATATGTAATGAAGTAAAAATACCCTTAAATCCTGATTTACGCATTACTTCAATATATTTTTTTGTATCATCGTCAATCTTATCACCTAAATAAATTGAAAAACCCAACATAATATCTCCTCCATTCATAAAAGAAAGCGTTATCATTAACTGGTTACATCATACCTTGAATGATATAAAATTACAATTAAATATATTTATTTTTTGTTTTTTTTGTTACTTTATATCTTAATTTAAAATAAAAAATCTTTCAAGAATACTTTATATAAAGTATTCTTGAAAGATTTTTTCACTGTTTTATTCAAATACAAATTGATTATTATAAAGTTCAGAATAGAATCCTTTTTGATCCAATAATTCTTGATGGTTACCTTGTTCAATAACCTTACCGTCCTTCAGAACAACAATTTTATCAGCATCTAATATTGTTTTCAAGCGATGTGCGATTACAAAACTAGTACGCCCTTGAATAACTGTATCCATTGCTTTTTGAATTTTAGCTTCTGTCACTGTATCAACATTAGAAGTCGCTTCATCCAAAATTAATAACGTAGGATTAGTTAAAATTGTTCTTGCGATACTAATTAATTGTTTTTGGCCAGTTGAAAACACAGAGTTTTCATCCGATACTGTCGTGTCATAGCCATTTTCTTGACTCATAATAAAATCATGAATATTAGCTTGCTTAGCGGCAGAAATCATATCTTCATCTGATGCTTCAGGTTTACCAAAGACAATATTATCACGAATTGTTCCTGAGAATAATACACTTTCTTGAAGAACTATCCCAACATGATCACGAAGACTTTGAAGTTCAAGATCCTTAACATTTACGCCATCAAATTCAACTGAACCACCTGTAACATCATAGAATCGATTCAATAAATTCATAATTGTTGTTTTACCTGAACCAGTTGGTCCGACTAAAGCTACCATTTCACCTTTATCAACATTAATTGATACATCATGTAAAATTTCTTTATTAGCATTATAACCAAAATTAACATTTCTTAACTTAACACCATTTGTTAGACCCGTTAATTTTTGCTTATCAGTTGAGTTGACCTCATCTGGTTCATCAAACATTTCATTCAGTCGACTAGCACCTGTAATAGCAAGTTGGAACATACTATACAATGAAGAAATTTGTGATATTGGTTGGTAAAATTGTTGTGAGTATTGAACAAACACGACAACTAGTCCTAAAGCCGTTGTACGGCCCATATCACCGTTCAGTGCTAACCAGCTACCAAAGAAGATAACAATGGCTGTATTAACCAACGAGAGGCCATTCATAACTGGGAAAAGCATCCCTGAATAGACTTGTCCTTTAAACGTTGCTTTACGAACATTTTCGTTATATGGCAAGAAACCATCAATAGCTTCTTTTTGAAGCCCGTTAGTAATTACAATTTTTTGACCACTAATTTTTTCATTAATATAGCCATTTAATTTTCCAACTTCTTTTTGTTGTATATCAACATACTTACGTGTTTTAGAAATTAAAATGACCGCAAGAAGTAACGCGATAGGCGTTGAAGCAATCGTAACCCAGGCAAGCTGAACATTCTGTTGAAACATCATAATGATAATCCCAATCATTAGAGCAATATTACTCATAATTTGTCCTAAGGCTTGATTCATTGCGTTCGAAATATTATCCAAATCACTTGTAAAACGACTTAAAATATCCCCATCTTTATGTGAATCAAAGAATCGAATTGTCATTTTTTGTAATTTTCCAAATAGCCCTTTTCGCATTCTATTTGTCGAGTTTCCTGTAATGAACGTGACAATAATATTTGAGAAAAACATTGCTACAATTGAAAAAATATAAAATAAGAATAACATCCACAATGAGCTAACAAAATTTCCTTTATCACTCACTCCTTTTGTTAAACCAATTACGTAGTCTGCCAATGCCGTAATTGCTTTTCCCATATACACAGGTGCTTTTACCTGGAAGTATGTCGATGCAATAATTGCAACAGTCATAACTGTAAAACCTAATTTATAGCTTTTCAAGTAGTGGAAGAAGAATGCCATCGATCTATTCATATCTTTCATTAGACAGTCTCCTTTCCTTTTTGAGTGTTATAAATTTCTTGATAAATTTGACTATTTTCAACGAGATCTTTATGTGTCCCCTCGCCAACTAATTTACCGTCATCCATAACAAAAATACGATCCGCATTAATCACAGATGAGATTTTTTCGGCAATAACAAATGTTGTTGTCTCTTTCAATTCATTATTTAATGCTTTTTGGACTAATTTTTCTGATTGAGCATCAAGTGCTGATGTTGAATCATCTAAAATTAAGATTTTAGGTTTACCAATAACACCACGCGTAATTGATAAACGTTGTTTTTGACCACCTGAGAAGTTAGCTGAACGTTCTTCAACCTCTGCATCATAACGTTCTGGTAATCGATTAATAAATTCTGATGCCTGAGCGATTTGACTGGCCATATCCATATCTTTCTCGTTGGCATCTTCTTTACCTTGACGTAAGTTGTCTGCGATTGTGCCAGAAAATAGGATAGCCTTTTGTAAAACAAATGCTACTGTTTTACGAAGCGATTTTTCATTAACATCCTTTAAATTCTCACCACCAACTTTGATCATTCCTTCTTGGGGATCAAATAATCGTGGAATCATTTGGGCTAAAGTTGATTTACCTGAACCAGTTGCACCAACAATTCCTATCATTTCTCCAGGTTTAACATCAAAACTAACATGTTTAAGTGTTGGTTTATCATCGCCTTCATATGAGAATGAGACATCTTCAAAACTAACAGATCCCGATAAATCTTCCTCTGGAACATCTTGGTAATAAATATCTGGTTCTTCATCTAAAATTTCGCGTAGTCGTTTAATTGAAACCATTGCACGAGCACTAAACGTCATCATCATTCCACCAATAATAATGGCAAACATGATTTGCATTAAATAATTAACAAACGAAGTAATAGCTGTAACTGTACTTGGATCTGCTTTAGCTAAATCACCTACAAAATAAATTGCGGCAACGACAGCCATATTTCCAATTAATGTAAATGCTGGAATTAAAACAGCAAATAGAGTTCCAACATAGATATTTTGTGCATTTAAATCATCTGAAACCTTATCGA
The DNA here is from genome assembly GCF_056782095.1 of Dellaglioa sp. CoH-56-MRSF-13. Next base: position 333,173 of record NZ_JBXAYC010000002.1, read on the forward strand.
AACGTTTTTCTTCATTTTTTTCTTGATTAAATGACTTAACAACACGCACACCCATCAAGTTTTCTTTGGCTAACTCATTTACTCGATCAATTAAGCCTTGCATTAACCCAAAATGGCGTCCCATGCGACCGAAAGTTAACATTGAAATACCTAACACGCAGACAATTAAAATAACAATAATCCACCATAAATCCGCAATTGTATTCATAGCTAAAATGAATGCACCGATAAATAAAATGGGCACTCGAATTAATGTCTGTAAAATTGTCATAATTAACGTTTGAATTTGGGTAATATCATTGGTTAAACGAACCACAATATTCCCTGCTTGGAATCGTTCAATATTACTGAAAGAAAATGTTTGAATCTTTCTAAAAGCAGTTTCACGAATATCTGCACTCATTGATTGTGCTACTTTTGCTGATAGAATTGTATTCACAACACCTGCCAACAATCCAATAACAGCAACTCCAATCAAGTACAAACCAAGTGTCGTGATTTTATCACCCTGGTCCTTTAAAATAGCATCAATTACTTTTTGTAACAATTTAGGTTGCCACAATGTTGAAATTGCCATGATAACCACCATGACGACTGCCCAAAAAATATCTACCCGATACTTTTTAGCATGTTTTAATAAAATATCCACTTTTTTCCCCCTCAATTCTGTCCAGTTCCATGTTTTTTTATACAAAAAAACTAATATCAGTTACTAAACTTAGCAAAAATAACGCTTAATTGCAATCATTTTGACTAATTATATTCTATTTAGTCAGTTAAAATTTACAAAAAAAAACCAAGATTAAATATCTTGGTTTCAATATAATTATCTTATTCATTTTTAAGCGGGCGACGAGAATCGAACTCGCGACATCAGCTTGGGAAGCTGGAATTTTACCACTAAACTACGCCCGCAGAACGTTGATTAGTATAGCATATTTCCGTACTTTTGTCATAACTAATTAAGCATGTTTATTTTCAGCCTTTTGTTCAAAATCTAAACGTCTCAAATTTTGTACAGCCTTCATATATGAATAAATCAGTACAATACATGACCCACCCCAGGCTAATGGATTTGCAAAACAAGCTCCTGCATACCCAAAAGCACCAGCTAAAAAGATAGCTGCAAATGATCTCATCAGTAATTCTACAACTCCAGCAACTGTTGGTACGATGCTTTGTCCCAGTCCCTGTAACGTGTATCTAATGACAAACAGTACTGACAAAAGTAAGTAAAATGACCCATTAATATTAAAATAAACCTGCGATAATGCAACAACTTTTGGTGCATTATTTCCAACAAACAGTGTAACTAATTGTTGTCCAAATAAAATAACTAAAAGACTTGCAACGATACTGAATGTTCCAGACATTAATAGACACTTTTTTACACCATCTAAAACACGACCATATTTTTTTGCGCCATAATTTTGGGCAGTAAAAGTTGCCATCCCAATTCCAAATGACATCATTGGTTGTGTTGATAATTGATCAATCTTAGACGCTGCCGTGGTACTGGCAACTGCTGTCGTTCCTAAACCGTTTAAAGCTGACTGTAGCATAATTGCACCAATCGCAATTATTGAAGCTTGAAAGGCCATTGGTAGAGCCACATAAAGGTGTTGGTTAACATCTTTCATCGTGATTTCTCTAAAATGGTGTCGACCAATATGTAAGACGGGAATTTTTCGATAAATGTAAATTAAACAGAATACAACGGAACATGATTGCGCAATAATAGTTGCAATACCAGCGCCAGCAACTCCCCAATGAAATACCAAAATAAATAATAATTCTAAACCAACATTAATAATGCTGGCAAAAATTAAAAAGTATAATGGCGTGCGACTATCCCCTAGCGCCCTAATAATATTAGATAAAATATTAAATGCCATTGAAGCAAATATTCCACCAAAAATGATACTAATAAAAGTTTGTGCATCATCAAATATTTCTGGTGGTGTCTTCATAAGTGTTAAAATATCTTTTACAAAAAACAAACTAACCGCTGTTAAAATTACCGTTGCAATTAGACTAATCAAAAGTCCCACTGCAAAGCTTTTTCTAACACCACGATAATCTTTTGCCCCAAATCGTTGTGCCGTAATAATAGATAAACCTGCAGTTAACCCTTGTGCAAATCCAATAATCAAAAATTGAATACTCCCGGTCGAACCAACTGCAGCTAGTGCATCCACGCCTAAAGTTTGTCCAACAATCAACGTATCAGAAATACTATATAATTGTTGAAATAAATTACCAACCAATAATGGTATAGTAAACATAAAAATTAATTTTGCTGGATTACCCGATGTTAACGATCGCAAATAAGACCCTTCTTTTCTTTATATTTATTTAATTCCTTTTTCATTCAATAATAAAATAAATGCTTTTTTAAAGTTAGCCCTATCCTGGTTTGAAAAGGCGCTTGGACCCTTCGTACGTTGACCTGATTTCCTTGCCATTGCACTTAAATATCTTGAATCCAACATACTATCGATATTGGTATCTGTATATTCAAATCCTTTATGATGCATCACAATCACACCTTTTGGTAATAAAAGAGAAGCTAGTCCGTAATCTTGTGTAATCACAACATCTGATTTTTCAGCTAACTTTACAATTCTATAATCTGCCGCATCTGGACCTTGATCAACATAGCTAACCGAAACATTTTCAGGATACTTTTTAGTTGAGAAATGTGGCGTACTTGTAATTAGCAACACACTGATATTCCGTAGTTCGGCTTCAGCTATAACTTCATTTTTCACAGGAGACGCATCCCCATCAATAATAATTTTCAAATTAACCACTCTCATTCCTAGTAAAAAAACTTCCAAGGAATAACCTCTTGAAAGTTTTATTTAGCTTCTGGTTTTAATAATGCATTAATTGCTGGAATTTGACCTAAGCTATCTATCGCATTACTTGGCATAACAACTGTATTTGCGTCACTCTTGGCCAATTCTTTAAAAGCCTCAATATTTTGGCTAACAAAATAACCATTACCAACTTTATTTAATGATAAATTAACTGCATCTATTCGGTATGCTTCAGCATCGGCCGTCTTTTTAACTGCTTCAGCCTTTGCTTGGGCTGAATTAACCCATGCATCATTATCAGCTTTATTTTTTAGTGCAACTGATTTACTGTAACCTTCTGCTTCAGCAACAGTAGCATCACGATTTCTAGCGGCTTTCAATAACTTATTCATTGAATCTTGAATTTCAACTGAAGGTTTTACTGTATCAATATTAATTCGATCAACATTTAATCCATAACCAGCTGTCACATTAGAAATTTCGCCAAACAAACCGCGATTAATTTCTTGCGTTCCATTCAAAACTTCATCTAACATTTTATTACCAATGATGCCACGCAAAGAGGCACGTGTATCTTGAATCATACTACGAACAGAGTCTTCATTTTTAAACACAAAATCTTGGATGTCAGTAACGTGATACTTCAATGAAATTTTAACTTCAATTTCAGCATTATCTTTTGTAATCACAACTTGTTTATCAAGATCTAAAGGTTGTTGTGCCGTACTAACACGAATTACTGAAGAAATAAATGGTTTAATAAAATGTAAGCCTGGAGCTAATGTTGTTTCATATTTTCCTAAAGTTATAACAACACCTTGATGCGGTTGTCTAATAATTCGGATAGTTGCTGGTAAAATCATGACCAATAATATAACAATAATAATAACGACTAAAAGTCCCAACATAATAATTTAACCACCTTTATATTTTTTTAACGTCTAACCCTTCAACATGTGTTTTAATGATTCGAACAACATCTCCACTTACTAATGTTTCATCACTAAAATAATGATAGTAGATACCAAAAAACTCGACCGTGCCATGAATATTTTTACTGTCAATTGTAAATTCCCGGTTAAGCAACCGCTCGTCAATAATTGATTTTCTATCCATATGAAAGCACCTCCATTTGTCATCTTTAAACGTATCTCATTTACGTCATAAAATCAATCAATTTCATTATCAAAAGTAAAATCATTTCGATCTAAAATAGTCACTTTTTCAATATGCTTTTCAATCTGTTTACTTTCAGGCGGTAATTGTAAATAATCACCATATAAACGGCTTAAAATTGCATCATATGCCCTTAAAATAGTTACCGTAAGGTTCTCAAAAGGAACTTGAATCACGGCTGCTAATTCCTTTTCTGATAGTAATTCTTTTTCATATGAGTATTGTGAAGCTAAATTTTTATATTCTGAAATGGTGTCATCTTGATTATAGGTTCTTACTAGTTCGTCTCTTTTTTCTTTATACTCTTTGGTTTTACGACTTTGATCAGGTTGTAATTTTCTAATCTTTGCGTTAATTTCAGTATCCATTAAACGATAATTGCTCAATAAAAGAATTTTCGCGTTAAGATATCGATATTTTGATTGTTGAATAGATCGTTCGACATCACCTGTTGGGACTTTATCAAAAGGAAAAATATCTACAAAAACACCTTTTCTAGCGTCATTAATATTTCTTTTCTCTTCAACATGAATAGATTCATCAAGTAGTTTTGCATATCCAAATGCATAGTTTGGATCACTTTGATCAGTTTGTAGAAAATAATAAGGCTGGCTAATCTCTTGGGGAGCGATTTGTAAGAATCGATCGTAGTCATCCCTTACCATTCCAATATCGACATCATCATCCCATGGAATAAACCCTTGATGTCTGACCGCACCTAATAAACTGCCACCAATCATAAAATACTTTATATTATTTTTTTGACAAATTTCAACGACTTCCCGGATTAAATCTAATTCTACCTTGTGTAATTCTTCAATTTTCATTTTTACCACCTTAAATCGTCTTATTCTTTCTTCAATTGTACCAAATTTAACTCTGAATACGAAAATTATTTAATTTTTATTAAGCTAATCCTTTTTCATTACTTTATTTCTTTGGCTCATGATATGCTTTAATTATTAAATAAAAGGGGTGCCTAAATGCAAGAAACCATAATTGACTTAATCGGCCAACATGGCTATCTAGGTGTTGCGTTACTGATCACCATTGAAAACATTTTCCCACCAATTCCTTCTGAAATCATTTTAACATTTGCAGGTTTTATGACGCTCTCAAGTTCTCTTACACCAATTGGTTTAATTATTTCTGCCACTATTGGGGCGACTATCGGGGCTTTAATCTTATATTCGATCGGTCGCTTTTTAAGTACAGAACGTTTAAATCAATTTTTCGCCAGTAAGTATGGTTCTTGGCTTGGTCTAAAACCTATCCATATTGAAAAAGCGACTGAATTTTTTGTAAAATATGAAAATCGTGCTATTTTCATAGGCCGTTTTGTTCCCATTGTTCGAAGTTTAATTTCTATTCCCGCTGGAATTACGAAATGTAAATTACGTTTTTTTATTCCATTAACCTTTTTTGGAACATTAATTTGGAATACTGTCCTCATTTATCTTGGGGCATTTGCTGGGAATGCTTGGGCGGAAGTTGCAGCAACAGTTGATATTTTTGCTACAGTAGTTGGTATCATCTTATTAATCGTTTCGTTCTTCGGAATCTACAAACTAATTAATTTAAATAGGAACAAAAAAAACGATTAAATTCAATTATGAATTTAATCGTTTTTTACTACTTTTATTTCTCAAAAAGTAGGATTAATCTTCCGCAACATCGATAGCTTCTAATAGAATATTCAGTTCAGAACATTCTCTTTCAAGCGATTTTTCCTCTTGGAAAAAGCTATCTCGAATTGATGATTGTTGTCTGTTTCCAATGTTACTTCTAAGATCAGCAAGTTTTTGCATCGCTGCTTGATACTCACTCATAATATCAAGTTTACACCTACTCATTAAGTTACGCCTCCGAATGATGACAACAACTTGTTGTCAGTAATAATAATTTATAATGTCTAATTTAACACTTTTTTAATAACTTGTTAACCCTTTAAATATTACCGTTATGTTACAAAATAAAAAAGACATCACAATGTGATATCCCTCTTATTTTAAGCTACTATTTTAAATGGTTATTTTTACATTAATGATTGAACATCGCGTGCAATAACTAATTCTTCATCAGTAGGTATCGCAAAAATCTTAACGGCAGACTCTGGCGTGCTAAGCATAACCTGTTCACCCATTTTTTCGTTATTTTCAGCATCAAAGCCAACACCTAAATATGCTAAATGTTCAATAACGCGACGACGTACAATCCGATCATTCTCACCAAGACCAGCAGTGAAAATAATACCATCAACCCCTTGCATTTCTGCAATGTATTGACCAATATATTTAATAATATTTTGAACATAGATTTTAACAGCTAAATCAGCACGAGGATTTTTTCCTAATTGAGCTTTAACATCACGCATATCAGGAGAAATCCCTGAAATACCAACTAGCCCAGATTCACGATTCAAAATATTAATCATTTCATCTATATCAGTAATTTTTAATTGTCTCATCATGTAAGCAACTAACGATACATCTACATCACCTGAACGTGTTGCCATGGTAATTCCAGCAAGTGGTGTAAAGCCCATTGATGTATCAATTGATTTACCACCAACTGTAGCTGTAATTGATGCTCCTGCACCTAAATGTAATGTAATTAATTTTAACTCTTTAGGGTCTTTATCAATTAGTTTTTCGGCTTCTGAGACGACATAACGAACGCTTGTCCCATGAGCACCATAACGTCTTGCGGCATATTTTTCATACCATTCATAAGGTACACTGTACATGTAACTTTCTTCTGGCATCGTCTGATGGAAGGCTGTATCAAATACAGCGACACTTACTGCATCTGGTAAGATTTCTTCAAATGCCTGGATACCTAAAAGATTAGCTGGATTATGTAATGGTGCTAATTCAGATAATTCATTAATTTTTGCAATTGTATCGGCATTTACTAATGTTGATTTTTTGAAATATTCACCACCAGCAACAACGCGATGTCCAACACCGGAAATTTCATTAAAATCAGCAATAATATCCAATTGAAGCAATAATTTAAGTAATAACTGTACACCTACTGAATGATTGTCGATATCTAATACATCTTCATATTTTTTTCCGTTACCATATTTAATCGTTAAAATTGAGTCTTTAAGTCCAATTCTTTCAATCAATCCTTTAGCAATAACAGTTTCCTCTGGCATGCTAAATAATTGGAATTTTAAACTTGAACTACCTGCGTTAATTGCAATAATTTTTGTCATATTCTTCCTCCAATAATGATTTCATTTGGTATTAATTTAATCCTTAAAAAACAATTATTTTTTTAAGTAGTATATTAAACTAATATACTACTTATAGAAAACGCATACAACACTTTCAAGCAAAAAATGGTACACAGAATTTTATTTTCTGTCTACCATTATTTTTTGCCCGAATTCTTTCATTAAACTAAGCAGTAGAACTGCCTTATCTTCACCTAAAACATTTACCCAAGTATCAAACCGTTTCTTAATTGACTCAGTCACAACTCGTTCTACTTTTGCACCCTGATCAGACAAGCGTAGGTTTATTCTTCTTCTATCAACTGTGTCTTGTTCTTGATAGATGTATCTTAATTGTTTTAGTACGTTTAATTGGCGTGCAATTGCACTCCTTGAAACATTTCTTTTTTTAGCGATATCAACCATGCTTATATCTTCAGTGCTATGGATATCTTTTAAAATCAAGAATTGTTCAAAAGATAAATTAAACTCACTAGTAGGTTGTGAAATGAATCCTTCCACATTCTTAAAAGTTCCTAAATACATACTAATATAGTCATCCATTAACTTAGTTGTTGTCATTGCTAATTCTCCTCTGCATGTTCTACCTACAGTTAAATTTAGCATAAAACGCGGTTAATTACTATATCTAATCAACTGTATCTCTATTTTTCTTTTTCAGTTGATACCGTTAATTGTTTACGATTTACAAACGTCCAAACCACACCCAGTACTACGGCTGTAACAAGTAATGCAAGCACTGAACCAATCATACCAGAACCTTGGCTATTAATTGCATATGTGAAGCCATTTAATACATGTGTAACAGGTAAGAACTCTGCAAATACTTGATAAGCATTTGATAACATCGTATTTGGAATAACTTGTCCTGTAATCACTAATTGTACGAGTAGTAATGCTAAAGATAAGAGAATACCCATTGTTCCAAGGAGTTCGTCAATTACCACACATAAAAGAGTAAAGATTATTCCCGATAAGAACGTAAAGATTACGAAACTAATTGGATGTTCAATTGTTACACTAAAGAATAATGTTAATAAGAGAACTCCTGCTGTTTGAATAACAGAAATAAATAACATTAGGAAAAGGTTCTGTAACCAGTTTTGTGATAATTCATTCTTCTTACGGTATCTGAATAAAATTAATTGAGTTACAATTGCACCGACAAATAATGATAAAACAATCACTAATGGGGCAAATGTATTTTTCAAAGTTTTAGCGAGATTGTCACTTTCAGTTTCTGTTTTAACAGGTTCAACGAATTGAGCCACATTTTTTGGAGATGAATTGATATTACCAACCTGTGATGCTCCTGCTGCTAATTTAGTATTTAATAATGTTACACCATCATTAGCTGTATCCAATCCTGATGTTACTTGTTTAGACCCATCAGCTAATTTTTGTGAGCCATCAACTAATTGAGGACTAGCAGCTGCCAATTGTGTATCACCATCTGTTAATTGTGTACTTGCCGCTTTTAATTTCGAACTTCCATCTGTCAATTGTGTACTAGCAGTTGTCAATTGTGTACCACCACTAACAAGCTTATCAGATCCTGCTTTCAATTGTGTACCACCTGAAACTAACGTTTGTGTTCCTGCCTCAAGTTGTCCACCTGCTGTAACAAGTTTTTGCGATCCTGCTCTTAAAGCAGTAACACCTGTTATTAAAGTTGGTACATTACTATTTAATTGATTAATACCATCAGTTACTTGTCCTGTTCCTGCTGTATATCCTAAGATACCAGCTGACAATTTGTTAATACTACCTGTCATGATTGAATTCTTAATTGTTGCATTAATTGTTTTTTCACTTGTAACATCAACACCAGCACCATTAACACTAGCATTTAATTTACCAGCAACTTGTGCATTAGCATTTGATGCTATCACTAATGAATCAATTTGATCACTCAAGTCTTTTGTATCACCTAAAAGACCAATCATTGAATCGCTCGTCAAGGTATCAGTATTACTCAATAATGCAGTTGCTTGTGTCGAAATTTTAGCAAATTTTTCCAACATGGCTTTAAGATCTACATCACCCATTGTTGATTTAAATTCAGCCATTAAGCCACCTACATCACTCATCACTGCCTCTAACATCGCTTTTGTATCTGTTAAATTTTTACTTACCCCAGTTATATTTGTACCAACAGTTGTTATTGCTGTATCTGTTTTTGTGATTTGTTGTAAAACAGTGTCTTTTTCTTTTTGGCTCATTGTTGTTGAGTCATTAATCATCGTACGAACCTTCTTGTTAGAAGTCGATGCCTGACCTTTAGCTAATGTCAAACTAAACATCTTTTGTGTTGTATCTGAATTAATTGCATTCATTTGAGTTTGAACAGTTGTTAATTTATCCCCTGCCGCCATCAATTTTGTTACTAATCCAGGTAATGCTTGTAATGTTTCAATTGATCCTGAAATTTCTTCAAGTTCAGCTTTTAATTCTTTTGATCCTTGCTTTGTATCTTTAATTTGTTGAATTATTTCAGGAATATGATTAATAATTTCGCTACGAGATTTTAATCTTGTTTGAATTTGAGTTACACCAGTTTTAATACCAGTTGAATATGCTGTTAAACCTGCTACCGCCATCGGTAACGATTGGCTACCTGACATACTTGCAGCTAATGTTTTCGCACCATTATTTAAATCATTCGAGTTCGAATTTAATGTAGTTGCACCAGTTGCTAACGTGCCTACACCAGCTGCTAATGTAGATCCGCCAGTTTGCAACGTAGAAAGTCCCGCATCTAATGTTTTATTCCCATCAACATATTGAGTCACACCATTTGATAAGGTTGGTGCACTAGCAACAAGTGTATTAATTCCTGAGGCTAATTGATTATTACCATTCACCAGTGTACCTACACCAGTTGTATAGGTATTTACACCATCAGCTAAAGTATCAACCCCAGTTGTATAAGTATTTAATCCTGTTTTTAATGTCTGATTACCTTTATCAAAGGTCACCATACTTGTTGCCAATGTATTTAAATTTCTAGTAACTTCTTTACTACCATTTTTTAATTTAACGGTTCCTTTATTTAACGTTTTTACACCAGTTGAGGCTTCTTTAACACCTGAACCTAATTGTTTAACGGAACCAAGTAATGCAGAATCATACGCTTTTTGGATATTAGTTAAAACTTGTGATTTCAATTGTTCTGCAACCTGTTTTGTAATCAATTGCGAAACATAGTTATTTGTATCTGATTGTTTTGTTTTTAACAAACTCACTTTTGGCGTTTCATCAAGTGCAGTTGTTGCGTTTTTTGAAAAATTACTTGGCAATGTAACTGACATTGTATAATCGCCTGAATCTAAATGTTTTTTCGCAGTTTCTGCGCTAACAAACTCCCATTTGGCTTGTTTATTGGTTTTAAGAATTTTAGTAACTTCCTTACCAACGTCAATTGATTTTCCATTAAATGATGCTTCTTCATCGTTATTTATAATAGCTACTTTTAAATTTCCTGTGTCCATTTGTTGCTTACTTGAAACTAACTTATAGGTTCCATATGCAATTAAACTTGGAATTAAACATGCAATTGCGATATACGCAACTGACCTCTTATTCTTTGACATAAATTCTTTGAACAAAATTATCCACCCTCTCTTTTTAGTTAATGGCATTAACGATTATTCGTTCCGTTAACCTCATTAACGATATTATGACTATATGTGTTTTTGATTCTTTTGTCAAATAATTTTCTAAAAAAATATCCCCACTGTCATCTAATCAACAGTGGAGATATCATTAAAATTCAATTTTTGATTAAATAGTAATACATGAATTGACCAGGAGCAATTAGGATTAACCCTGCAAATTGCATGACATAAATTAATAAGCGCGTTAAATTTTCAGTTGATACTTTACGTGTATTCATTTCTTGTCTAGAGTGTGGTTCCTCTACCTCGTCAATTTTAACTTTTTGCACTAATTTTTTATTTAATCCATTTAACTCGAGATTATATGGATAAAAAGTTAAAAAATTCAAAATTAAATAATAATTAATTAATAACCGCCAATTAGATGGACCTATCAAATTTCCAATTGCTAAAAGAATAATTAAAGACGCTAATCCCTTTAACAAGGAAATTGAATAATATTTAAATCGTTTCACAATAACCCTCCAGGAATTTCGCTTAATTTTAGAATATCATAGTTACTTAAAAACATTGATGCTCAGTAAGAATCTTTACTATTTATTAACCATTAATTTAAAAAATCTGTTTTACCATGCTAAACTACTTTTTATAAAGTTAGTCATCTGGATGGCACCACTACACATACGAAATTCTCTCTAAGATCAGCTAACATGTCACAACATTTATTCATTTAAAAAAAATAAGCCTTTCCCAAATATTAAGTTCCTCAAAAATTAGGTTACTTATACCTAACTTTTGTGAATTCTTTAATTTAAGATATAGACTTTTAATGCAACATTAATTATCTAATAATAACAGCTTATTGACTCTTATTCTTGAACGATTCACAGCAATCATTGTTACAACATAAAGTGTTACAAAATAACTCGTTTCTATTGTTGTTCCAATAAAAGCGCAAACGAGAGCTAAAAAGAACATTCCATTGCCAAGGACTTGCCATTTTCGTTTCTCAATTGCGTAGTCTGCTAATATTTTAGTCTCTTCAGGACCTAGTGAGTCCACAGTTCTAACATTAGCTTGACGCACTTTAGTTAATTGTAGAGACAACTTAACATTATAAATAATCAAAATTGCCATAACTAAATATAAACCTATTTCCACCAGTACCCCTTCTCTCTTTTAATCTAATATGACTATTTTTTAATTCATTTTTACTTTATACTGAGTTAGTCCTATAAATAATAAAAGAGTTGCTAAATTACGCAACCCTCTTTATTATTTAACAACTAAGACATCACAAGGTGCTAAACGAGTAACGTAATTTGTAACTGCACCCATTAACATTCTTTCCACTGCCTTCAAGCCAGATTGACCCATGATAATTAAATCTGAATGATGATCTTCAATAAAATCTTTGGCAATTACTGTTTTAGGACTACCAAAACGAATATGAATATCAACATCTGTAAACCCATTTTTTACAATATCTTCTTTTAATTCATTCATATATGCTTCTGTATCTTCAAAAGTCTGATAGACGATTGAACCGCCCCCATCCATCATTCCTGAAAAACTTACAGAAAATTGACGCGTATCAATTACGTTTAAAATATCTAAATGTGCATGGTTTGCTTTAGCACTTTCTACTGCACGCTTTAATGCTTTTTCAGCTGAATCTGATCCATCAACTGGGACTAAAATATTTTTATATTCTTGTTCCATATTTGCCACCCCATATCTTTTATTTGTAGTTACAGTATATCATTAAAATTGTATTAGATGTTAGCGTTTTACCTACAAAATTTGAAATAAAGAAGGTTTTCAGTATGTTATTAAAAAGGATTTCTATTTTTAGTGCCCCCTACGTGGTTCGAGAGTTAACCGAAAAAGATCTAACTCAAATGTTAGAATTAGAAAAAAGTCAATCTACTTACCTAAAACTCCAAGGTAAACAAGATTTAGCCATTGAAGAAATAAAATCTGATTTAACTTCGATCCCGTTGTCAGTTAAAAGTGATCAAAAATGGACACTGGGCTTCTTCAAAGCAGATAAATTAGTAGCTATGATTGATTTTTTAACAGATTATCCTGAAGTTCAATCCGTTTGGATTGGTCTATTATTAGTTTCGAAAAACGAAGAACAACAAGGTATCGCGACACATTTATTAAAAGCCCTGCTTAAATCTTTTAAATCTGAACAGTTTACCAATGTACAAACGCTGAAATACGAACAAGAAGAAGTAAATCAAAAATTATTGGAAAAATTTAATTTCACTGATAAACAATCGCTAATCTTAAAAAGCCCTGATGGAGTCGACATCCCTGCAATACTTTCAAAATTAGATTTATAAAGCAAAATTATTATCTAATTCTCTTAATAACATTTTTATCTTTTTTCATTTCCTATGATTTTAGTCATCTAGGTGTTATGATTAATATAGTAAGAAACTGGAGGAAGAAAACATATGAGCAAAAATTTATTAGCAGATCTTGAGAAAAACTTCATCACAAGCGATGAAACTTCTAAAACATTTAAGGTTCCAAGCAAAAAGGAAGATCTAACAATAAAGATTGACAATGATATTTTTGAAAAAGTTTCTAAAGATGACGAAAAATTAGAACGTTTAATCAAAAATTTACTTAAATTCAGTTCAAAGAGTAAGGCTAAAGAATTAATTTCAATTAATAAACGTAACTACCGTATCTTCATGTAACCTACAAAACTAGCCTAGTTGAGACTAACTCTTGAGGCTAGTTTTTTTAATCCTTGTCAATCTAGCATTTTTATCTTAAACTATTACTCAAGGAGTGATTTATATGTTCTTAACAACCGGAGATGTTAACCGTTCTTATGCTATTAAAGGCATCGTTAATGCGACAGCCAAGATTGTACTAGAAGCCGATGAAATTGATCGTGTAGATGATTTTGATACCTTATATGATCGTGTCCAAGCAGAACTAGCAGAACGCGCAATTAATAAAGGTGGCGACGGGATTATTAACGTTCATTTCGAACCACAAACTGTTCGTGTAACGATTGCCCCAAGATTCTTAGTTTTACATGGCTACGGTACTGTTATTGAGTTTTCAAAGTAATTTATTTTGCGCTTGTGGCGGAACTGGCAGACGCGCAGCGTTCAGATCGCTGTTTGGGTTTCCAAGTGCAGGTTCGATTCCTGTCAGGCGCATTGTTATCATTGATATACCATCGTTTAACCAACTTTTATGTGGTTTTTGTGTGGTTAACATCTAATTTACCGTATATATTGATCCAATTCGTATTTATTTACGAGTTGGATTTTTTAATTAATAAAATGAATATGTTTCATATACTATTTAAAAAGGAGAAAAAATACTATGACTTATTTACAATCTTTCGTTGCGACTTTACCAGCCATTTTTGCTGCCTCCGCCGCAATATTTAGTGCTATTTCTTTCTCACAACAGCAATAAAATAAGTAAGCGTCAAGAACAATATGAAAGGCAAAAAAATATTATTCAAATATCATCGCGTATTACGGCATCTGCTAGTTCTTACTCTACTGAAACAGGGATACCTCAGGTAACCATTACAAACTATTCAAATTATGTTATTCATGATGTTATCATCATTCCTACTATGAATGAAAGTTCTGTCGTGTTACCTGATTTTAAGCAGTTTTTTAAAAACCACAATGATTTTGGTACCCCTAGGATTCTCGCCTTAGCAAGTGAACCAATAACGATGAGCTATCCGTTACCTGATATGGGCATGTCTAGGCACTGTGTATATTGTATCGTCTATACAGACCCGTTCGGTAATTATATATATACAGACAGGAAAGACCTACCTCATACAGACCCTGATATTTATACCAAGCTAATAAAATATGGTAGATCAATACCTGATTTAATACACTCTGTTTAACAAAAAAGCAAACTCCTTAATTATTAAAGAGTTTGCTTTTTAAATTATCTAATCAAATAAAAAATTGTAGAAATGTTCTTCTACAATTTTTTCTCACGTTAATTTATTTTTTTAATCTTTTATATATAAATAAATAGCCTAGTTCATAGATGATAAAAGCACTCACAATATAAATCTCATTCAAGCCAGTACTTTTTCTATAAGGTATGGCTACAACCATTACTATTAATATTATTACGTACGTAACAAGAATAAAATAATCTAAATGATGTCGTTCTAACCATTGGCGTGAAGGAAAGAAAACTGTTATTAATATCGCGATAATTGCCCAAAAAATAGGTTGTATTTGCATTAGTTCATCTCCTTACAGGTAAATAAAAACAATCGTATGTGCTGTCCAATAAGCAACTGTATCATTAAAATGTAAATGTTTAACTAATGCTTTTCTCATTCCAGTTTCTATCTTTCCTTCAAAAATATATTAAATAACGTTGATACACATTCATATCTACGCTTTATTTATGTAGTTGTTTAATGTCTAAGTTTTAAGACTAACTTATCGTAGTAATTATACTACATACTCAGTATAGACACTAAACTATTCAGTTTGTTGTCTACCTACTTTAGATAAAAAACAAGGGGATCAGAAATATATCTGAATACCTTGTTTTTTATCATACATTTATTCTTTATCTTTTAATTTTTTTTCTAAATTCAAAACTTTAACAATTGTTATGTTTAGTAATTCTTCCCTAATTTTAGTTATTTCATACGATAATTCAAGCAATTTATTTTTAATATTTAAAAAATATACAAATTGTACGATAAAGATTAAAAATAATACAAATAAAATAATAAATAAATTAGGCTCGCTCATTATTTATCTCCTCTAAATTCTTTTAATCTATCTTTTTCTTTCTCAATCTTTTTATTACCATTATTTATTGACTTTTTTATCCTTACTATAGAAAGAGTAAGATATAAATTCATCATAAACACAAATAATAACACCGTTAGCATTGCTGGAATTGCCATCTATATTATCTCCTATATTCTTTATTCTTGTGGCAATGTATCAACCAAAAGTCCAAAAGCAGCAACTGCTGGAGCTGCTACTAATAATTCTGGTATAGAAGCAACAAACGCTACAGCCATGATAACCGCTGACCAATAACAATCCATGCTCCGACAATTTCCAATCCACTAACTATATCATAAACATAATTATACGAAACTTCGGGATATATGGGACTAACCACTGGTTGCTTATAATAAATTTCAATCGTATCTGATATTTTATTACTTTCATCACCCTCTGTATATGATTCATTATACGTTATCTTCATACCAATTTGCCAAGGTTCTTCTGCCCTTGTTGCAACTCCCATTATTAACATCCCGTTTTGGAGATTACCCGCAATACGATTAACTATTCCCATGGTATCTAAATAATTAATAACACCATATTTAATCTTCATTATATCAGCTATATCATTTTGAAAAGAACTCTCCATTTACCATTGTGAATGGTAAATGGAGAAGATGAATTTCCTGTCTCTACACTCCAACTATCTTTAACTGTAAGCCATGCATCTATCCCTGGAAGAACCGTAGGACCATATGTTTTTCCCATTTCAAATGTTATATCTTTAAAAGAATTTAACATTTGCACTGATTTAATAAATCGATGTGTCACCTTATTTACAGATATATCCTCCGATACATCAAAATTCTTACAGCCTAAATCCTTACCTGATGAAGAGACTTGATCAATATCAACTCCACCATGCGTATATTCAGTAAATTGATCAAAGTCCCAACCCTCAGGCATTGGGAACCCTAAGTTTCCACTCCATCCCGTTGACATATTTGAAACATAGAAATTATTTATTTTGTTTCTTTTAGCGTGTAAACATATGTTTCTCGTTCCATAAATACCATCGCTAGGTAGAATACCAAAATAAGCTGTATAATTTTTATTTAAATTTCGTTGCATTGAACGAATATTTTAATCGCCACCCTCGAGTATCTCTTTTTGATTTGTTTTCATCCTCTATTTATTAATTTTCTTTATAATCAACTCTTTGAAATTAGCAGAACTGATATTAACATATAGGTAACATAAGGTTCTTTTTTTCAAATTAAAATCAATCTTTATGATAAACATTTGTAAATATTGAAATAATTATTAGTAGTATTCCAAATATAATCGTTATAAGTATAGCTTGCAAAAAATCAGAACTAATTCCTAGTGACGAGAACAAAATAGAGTTATTTCCTATCCTGATATTTTTAATACTTTCATAGCGTGCAATAGCTGCGATTTGATAACCAGGCCACAATTTTAAAGTATGCTGCATAAAAGCTGGAAGATCCCCATAAACAATATAAGTTCCTGAAAGAAAACCGGACATAGTACCAACAATTGCTGACAATGATGAAAAACTAGACGTAGTATTTAAAAAATCTGTCACCAATGAAAACAGTAAACTTGAAAATACAATTAGTAAAACATTAAATAGAAATACTACAAAAAATGTTACATTATAAGCATTATAATGATAAGTTAGAGATAGATACGCATAACATATTAATGAGAAAATAAATGTCGACACAATACCTTCCATGACTGACGTCAAAGTATACAATTGATTAATTGTACTACTTTTTATTTGACTGTTAACAATAAAATCATCTAATCTCTTATTCTTTTTATCTTCCAGTTTTTGACCAAATGCGATTAGTGTACTAGTCATTGAGACAATAGAAATCAACCCAGAAATCATCCATGTATCAATAAACTGTTCACTATGATTAATTCCAGCCAAAGAATCGACTAAATTAGAGCGAAGAAAAAATATATAAATTACAAGACTTATAACCATACCTAAAAATGAAAAAAAGATACCAACTTTATCTTTTATGAAAATTAGAATGTTTCTTTGAATAAACTGTTTATTCATCCTTAAATTCCTTCCTCCATATTTTTAAATAAGTCAGTATAGGTTGCCTTTCTTATTTCAAAGTTTTCATTTATCAAATGATTATCTTCAATAAATCTCACTGCTTCTGCAGACGTATTAAAATACCTATCATCTTCAGTTTTATTCAAAATTAATTTAACTTTTGAAATTTTATTCATAAATGTAACCATTTCTCCAAAATATTTAACAGTTCCATTTGATACGAAAATAATTTTATTGGCATTTTCTAATTCGCTTAATAGATGAGTAGTAAATAACACACCACAATTATTCTCTTTTAAATACTCATCAAGATCATTCCAAATTAATTGACGTATATCAACATCAATTCCAGCTGACATTTCATCTAATAGTAAGCAATTCGGCTCTACAGCAATCGCTCTTAAATAATTAACAATACGTTTCTGCCCACCAGATAAGCTAGAATACTTTAAGGACTCATTGATGTTCAAGTTTTTCATTTTTTCCTGAATACTTTTTATTTTTTCTTTATTTTTAATTCTGAAACGTAAGTTTTGAATAACGGTCAAATCATCATCAAGAACATTGTTTTGAAAAACAGTCGCTAATTTAACATTAGTTTTAATTATTTTCCCCGTTGATGGCATTAATAACTCCATCATAATATTCAGAATGGTTGTTTTTCCTGATCCATTTAAACCAACGAGAGCAATTTTATCTCCTTGATTGAGATAAAAAGAAACGTCTTTTAGAATACTTCCTCTTGATACATTATCTACTACTAACTTCATTTGACCACCTCATAAAAGTGACTATTTTTCATTCTATCCACGAACAAATTGAATATAATCTGATACATAGTAAACTAAAAACAAACTTTGAACCAGAATTATTATAACACCATGTTAATCGCTTACATAATATTTTGAAGTTTTAATTCAAATATTGTGACGAAGACTGAAAATACGCTTCTACTGATACCATACTGTTTACTAACTTACGTCTTCAATTTAGTTCCCATTAACTATGTTTAAACGGTTTAAATTTTGTATTAAAGTGGAAATTTAATCATAAAAATACCCCTAACGTTTTTCAACATTAGGGGTATAGGTTACATTATTTTTTACAAATGATTACATATTAACGATACTTTAAAGATGATAAATCTTTTAAAAAAAGCCATCCTAAATGTATATTAGTATCATACAAGTATATAAAATTAATTATTTACTTGATCAATTCGTATATTCCTTCAGCATATATGGCAGCAGCTTTCAGCACGTCATCTAAAGGAATAAATTCATTGGCCTGATGCATTGTATCAGGTACACCTGGGAACATTGCACCAAAAGCAACACCACGTTTTAGGAGACGACCATACGTCCCACCACCAACGACTAAACCTTCAGCTTTTTCGCCAGTTTGTTTCGTATAAACACCTAATAATGTTTTAACCAAAGGATCTTCTGGTGAAACGTAATGAGGTCCTTGTAACCTACCTGCTTCAATTACAACATTCATTTCATTTGTTACATTTTCAAGACCACGTTTAATATCTACTTCCGTCATACCTTTAGGGAAGCGGAAATTCAAGGCAATTTGTCCACCTTTATCAGCTTTAAATGTGAAAATTCCAGAATTCATCGTTAAATCGCCCATGATATCATCAGTGAAGGCAATACTAAAGTTGTTCATACGTGAATCTCTGTGTAAGTAATCAGCAGCCAAACGAAGATAGTTAGCAGCATCCCCACCAAAATTAAATTGGTTCAAGAATAATGCCAAGAAAGTTCCGGCATTTTCTCCATTTTTAGGTTCTTGTGCATGGGCTGCTTTTCCTACCATCGAGATAGTCACAATATCATTATTGCGTTCCATTTTACCTGTAACAATATTAGCAGCAATAAAATCGTTAAATACTTCTTCCATCTCAGCGCCGTCTTCTGTTTTAATAACAGCTTTAGCATCGCGAGGAACCATATTTTCACGGAGGCCAGCATCAAATTCAAGCAATTGATCCTTATCTCCATTTGATCCTTTAAAGTTTAAGAAGTAAGTAATATTTCCCTTTTCACCATTAATGATTGGGAAAAATGCATCTGGTGAAAATCCAAAATCAGGTTCAGGCATATTTTCAAGGTAATGAGTCATTCCTCTCCAACCACTTTCTTCATCCGTTCCAATAATAAATCGAACTTTTTTAGAAACTGGTAATCCTAATTCTTGAATGATTTTTAAACCATAATATGCAGCCATTCCTGGTCCTTTATCATCTGAGGCACCGCGAGCATAAATTCGACCATCTTTCACGACTGGTGTGAATGGATCAGTATCCCAACCGTTACCAGCAGGCATAACGTCAACGTGAGCTAAAATACCTAACGTTTCATCCCCCTCACCAAATTCGATATGTCCGGCTAAACCATCAAGGTTTAATGTTTCAAAACCATCACGCGTTCCAATTTCTAAGAATTTATCTAACCCAGCTTTAGGTCCTGGACCTAAAGGTGCTTCAGTTGTTGCAATTGATTCATCACGAACACTTTCAATTTTTAACATTGCAAATAAATCTTCTAATAAGGCGTCTTGACGCTTTTCAACTTCTGCTTTCCAATCTATACTCATTTGAATTCCTCCTAAAATATTAGTAAGCCCATTTTATCACAAAATTTTAATAATCGGTATTTAAAAGCGTATTCAGTTAGATATATTGATAGACCTTACTACTCAATAAAGGAACATCAAAAACAAATAAAATAATAAAAAATTGCTGGCTAGTTACGCCAACAATTTTCTATTTGATTGATTCAATTTCTTCATCTGTTAAAGCACGATAGCGGCCTAACGATAGCGTTGGTTCTAACTCTAAAGTAGCCATTTTTTTACGTTCAAGTCTGATAACTTTCATACCGATAGCTCCAAACATTCGTTTGATTTGATGATACTTACCTTCAGTAATCGTAATTAAAACTTCTGAGATATTTGAATCACTATTATAAGATTCAACAATTAATTTTGCAGGTTTAGTTTGCATCCCATCTTTTAATAGCAATCCGGTTTCAAATTTAATCACATCGTCAGTAGTCACTTGCCCATCAACTTTAGCAAAGTACACTTTATCGATATGATGTTTTGGTGACAACATCTGATGACCTAATTGTCCATCATTTGTAATAAGCAATAGTCCAGTTGTATCCTTATCCAACCGTCCAACTGGAAATAAATCATCCCGATAATCGACGCTATTGAACAAATCCATCACTGTCTTTTGTTTCCTATCTTTAGTTGCCGTTAACACACCTGCTGGTTTATTTAAAAGATAATAATAATATTTTTGATAGTGAATTACATCACCATCTACCTGAATAACCGATTTTGATGGACTAACCTGAAGTTTAATGCTAGTGATTAACTCGCCATCAACAATCACTTTCTTCTGTTTAATAATTTTTCGAACATCACTTCTTGTACCAAATTGCGTTTCCGTCAAAAATTTATCAATTCTCATTTTAAATTAAACCTCACTTAATTCTCAATCTACGGCGTAATCCAGCAACCCGTTCGCCCAATATTTTGTCGGCTAATCTTGTTTTTAAACTGAAGTAAATATATATGTAGCCACCTAATCCAGCGGCAGCAATAATTGTGATAATTGCACTAATTCGGCTGTCTATTGGTAAAAATAGATAAGCAATTTTTACTACTATAAATGCGGTAAAAAATGTTATTAGTGCATAAAGCATCATTTTATTTAATCTTGTTTGTATTAATTTTACATTTAAATGGAACATTTTGTGTAATGAGCGAATCATTAGCCATGAACTTACGCCCATCCCGATCCCTGTAGCTGCTAATGGCCCAAAGGCACCTAACCAAGCTACTAATGGATATTGAACAATTAATTTAACTACCACTCCAACGACAAAATATATAATTGCTTTTTTATTTTGATAAACACCTTGTAAAATAGCAGAAACAACTGTGAATAATCCTAAGAAGATTGATTCATACGCTGAAAATTGTAAAACATAGATTCCAACTGGATCATACCCATAGAAAACAACATATAGTGGGTGAGCAACAGCTGCCATCCCTAAGGCACAAGGTAACATTACGAAAAAGAACAATTGTAAGGTGTCAGAAGTTTGTTCACTCAAAGCCTTTTTATCATTTCTTGTATATGCCTCAGATAATAACGGAATAGCTGTAATAGACATGGCAGACGCAATAGAAATAATAATCATAACTAATTTATTAGCATTAAAACTAAATAATGCCCACAGTTCATTTTGAATCGTTCGTGAGTAGTTTGTAACATGGCTCATAATACCAAAGAAGGTATACTGATCAATCAATCCAAAAATCGTAATGGCAGCGCCAATAATAATAAAAGGAATAGATTCCCTGATAACTTCTTTAATAATTTGTTTGGTAGAAATTGTTAACTTATTATCACTATTGGCAACTAATCGATCCAATTCTGGTTTTCGACGATAAAAATACCATACTAAAACTAGCATTCCGCCTAAGGCCCCAATAAAAGCCGCAAAAGTTGACTGCGTTACACCTGTAATATAACTACCATGACTAATTTTCATGATGATAAAAGTTGCGGCAAGCATATAAATAACTCGAGCAATTTGTTCAAAGAACTGTGAAATTGCTGACGGAGCCATTTCCTGATAGCCTTGAAAAAAGCCTCGTATTAAACTCATCATAGGAATAATCAATAATGCCCAAGATAAGGATCTAAAGACTGGAATCACATTCTTATCACCACTTGTAATGTATGGTGCGATAATCCATAATATTACTGCACAGACTACACCCATAATCGCCATTAAAGCCATCCCATATTTAAATAGGCGTCTTCCAATACCATATTCATTTTGTGCATTGTAATGCGCAACCTGCTTAGCTACGGCTGAAGGAACACCAGCAACAGCAATCATTAAGAAGAAACTGTAAACGTTATAACCCATACTATAAAGTGCATTAGCTTGTAATCTATCTGGTCCCAACCACATATTCCATGGAATAATATAAATTGCCCCTAAAACTCTTGAAAAAATACTACCAGCAGTCATCCAAGCTGATCCTTGCAACATCTTTTGTTTAGCGTCATTTTGTTCAGAAGCTGCTTGGCCCTCTACTTCGATATCTTCATCCATTACTTTTGTACCCTACTTTCTGATCATACTTAATCTTACCATTTTATAGCTTTTAAAATTCAGTTGCAATTTATTTTTTGAATTTTAACCAAAAATAAATAGGAACCACAAAATATCGATAATTTTGTAGTCCCCGTTTACTTAAATTAAAGCTTTAATTTGCGACAATATTAACTAACTTACCAGGGACAGCAATTACTTTTCGAATTGTTTTACCTTCAAGTTCTTCTTTAATTTTGTCATCATTTAAAGCCATTTTTTCTAATTCATCTTTAGTTGCATCTTTTGAAACCACGCTATGTTGACGCACTTTACCATTTACTTGTAAGACAATTTCAACTGTATTTTCAACAAGTTTACTTTCATCAAATATTGGCCATGCAGCATAACTAATTGATTCCTTATTTCCTAACAACGACCAAACTTCTTCAGCCATGTGTGGCGCTATTGGTGCAATCAATTGAATAAATCCTTCAACTTGTTCTTTAGCTAACGATTTAACTTTAAAAGCTTCATTAACAAAAATCATCAATTGTGAAATAGCTGTATTAAAATGAAGTGCTTCGTAATCTTCAGTTACTTTTTTTACTGTTTGATTATAAATCTTATCAAGTTCACCATCATTTTTATCAACAATAGCTGCGCTAATTTGATTATCTTCATCCATAATTAAACGCCAAATACGTTCAATAAATTTATGCGAACCATTTAACCCATCTTCGCTCCAAGCAATTGAGGCATCTAATGGACCCATAAACATTTCATAAAGGCGCAAAGTATCCGCACCAAAACGTTCAACGATATCATCTGGATTAACCACGTTACCTTTAGACTTAGACATTTTTTCATGATTATCGCCCAAAATCATCCCTTGATTAACTAACTTTTGGAACGGCTCTTTAGTAGGTACAACGCCAATATCGTACAAGAATTTATGCCAGAACCTTGCGTATAGCAAATGTAACACAGCATGTTCTGCACCCCCAACATAAACGTCAACAGGTAACCATTCTTCTAACTTTTTATGGTCAGCAATTTCATTAGGGTTATGTGGATCAATAAAACGAACAAAGTACCATGAACTACCAGCCCATTGTGGCATCGTATTCGTTTCACGTTTACCTTTACGCCCATTTTCGTCGACAACATTAATCCAGTCAGTTAAGTTGGCTAATGGACTCTCACCTGTTCCAGAGGGTTTAATATCCGTTGCTTCAGGTAATTCAAGTGGTAACTGATCTACAGGGACTGTTGTTGTTTCGCCATCTTCCCAGTGAATAATAGGAATTGGTTCACCCCAATATCGTTGTCTTGAAAATAACCAATCACGTAATTTATAATTTGTTTTCTTTTCACCAATGTTATTATCTTCCATCCAAGCAATAGCTTTTTCGATAGCATCAGCTTTCACTAAGCCATTTAAAAAACCAGAATTAATATATTTACCAGGTTCAGTATTTGCTTCATCAGTTATTTCAGGTCCTTCTATAACGGGTAAAATATCCAATCCATATTTAGTTGCAAATTCGAAATCTCTTTCATCATGTGCAGGTACTGCCATAACAGCACCAGTTCCATACGATGCTAGAACATAATCAGCAATCCAAATTGGTAATTTTTTACCATTTACAGGATTTATTGCGTAAGAACCAGTAAATACCCCAGTTTTATCTTTAGCTAAATCAGTTCTCTCTAAATCTGACTTAACTTCTATTTCTTTTTGATAAGCCTTAACAGCATCCTTTTGAGAATCAATAGTAATTTTATCAATTATATCTAATTCTGGTGCGACAATAATATAAGAAACACCATAAATAGTTTCAGGACGTGTCGTAAAGACATCAATTTTTATATCATCATGTTGATCGACTTTAAAGTTAACGCTAGCACCAGTTGATTTTCCAATCCAATTTCTTTGTTGCTCTTTGATGCTATCTGGCCAATCTAAATCGTCTAAATCTGAAAGTAAGCGATCAGCATAAGCAGTAATTTTTAAGACCCATTGGCGCATTGGTTTTCTGACAATTGGGTACCCGCCACGTTCTGTTTTACCATCAATAACTTCTTCATTAGCAACAACAGTTCCTAAATCAGGACTCCAGTTAACGGCAACTTCATCTTCATACGCTAAACCTTTTTCATATAATTTTTCAAAAATCCATTGTGTCCATTTATAATAATCAGGATCAGTCGTATTTAACTCACGACTCCAATCATATGAAAGTCCCAAGGATTTAATTTGACGCCTAAAATTATCAGTATTCGTTTTAGTAAATGCTTTAGGGCTATGTCCAGTATCAAGTGCATACTGTTCAGCTGGAAGACCAAAGGCATCCCATCCCATTGGATGTAAGACATTAAATCCTTGCATTCTCTTCATTCGAGCCAAAATATCTGTAGCCGTGAAACCTTCTGGATGTCCAACATGAAGTCCTTGCCCGGATGGATACGGAAACATATCTAATGCATAATAATTTTTCTTTTCAGGATCTTCAGTCGTTTTAAATGTCTGATTTGCATCCCAAAATGCTTGCCATTTTTGTTCGATTTCTTTATGGTTATATGCCATGTGTATTACTTCCTTTCTGATTATATATACAAAAAAGTCCTATAGAAGATAAACTTCTATAGGACGAATTTTCCGCGGTACCACCTATTATTCCAGTATAAAATACTGACTCTTTTTCATAACGTGAAATAACGTTCGCACCTACTACCGTTCAGTGAGAAAACTCAAGGATGAGTTCAAATAACCAACTATGTATATTTCCACTCCCATATACTCGCTGAAATAGTTAGTTACTTTACTAGTTCCTCTTAATCGTTTTATATTATTTTTAGTGTAGCAAACGAACCCTGTTATTGCAAATAATCTTTAGTCTTTTTATCGAATAAATTAATAATAATTGCAAGAATTACAATAAAAATACCTGCTATATATATCCCATGAAGACCTTGATACAAAACTTCACGTAATTTTGGTATTAAATGTTGCGGTAGTTGGTTAGCCGTTTGCGGATTAATTAAAATATCCATCATGCTGTCCTTTGTTCCAGGTGTTTTTACTATTTCCTTATGCATTTGTGTATTAAATATGATCCCAAAGACTGAAATCATTAATGTTTGTCCTAATGTACGACTTAAAGTATTAAATGATGTAGCCACACCTACGTCAGCCTGTGGTACTAAACTCTGTGCAGTAACTGTCGTAGTTGTAATGGTAATCCCAAATCCAATCCCTAGTACAGCCGAAATGATAAAGAAAAGATAAAAAGGTGTATTTATAGGCAAAGTACCTAGTGCAATGGCACCCACTAAAATAAAAAATAGACTAATCGATAAAACTTTTTTTGGTGTCCAAGCTGCCATCATACTTCCAGCAAAAAAGGAACCAGCTATCCATAAGATGGAACTGGGTGTTACTGCAAATCCTGCCATTGATGCTTTTAATCCTAATATTCCTTGAGTCCATGTTGGTATATAAACTTCAAATCCAATTAAAAATCCAGATATTAATGCTGCTACTACATTTTGAATCACAAATGTTCTATTATTAAAAAGTTTCAATGAAATAATTGGATCTTCAACTCTTTTTTCCCATTGAATAAATAATAAAAGCGACATAATAAATATAAAGAAAGAAATTAAAACAATCAGGTCTATACCATCATCGCCCCAACGTTGAAAACTATATAAAATAGATAAAATACTAAGCATTAATAATATACTGCCTAAAAAATCTATTTTTGAACTCATAATTCTTCGCTTTTCTTTGAAAAAAATTTGTATCATTGCTATCGTCACTAACCCAATAGGTAAATTAATGAAAAATACCCAGTGCCAATTAAGATGATCAACAATGAAACCACCTAACAATGGTGCAACTATTGACGCTATACCCCAAGCAGATCCGTTTAATCCCATTATTTTAGCACGTTTGTCCACAGAATAAATATCAGCAATTATAGTAAATGACACTGGCATTATAGCACCCGCCCCGATACCTTGAATAGCCCGCGAAATAATTAATGTGGCCATACTATTAGAAAATCCACAGAGAGTTGAACCAACCAAAAATATGACAAGACCAAAAATAAATACTGGTTTACGTCCTAAAACATCTGCGAGCTTACCGTATATTGGTGTCATCATGGCATTAGTTAATAAATATATTGAAAAAACCCAATTCATTAATGAAACACCATGAAGTTCACCAACAATAGTTGGCATAGCTGTTGAAACAATTGTTCCTTCAACGGCTGTTAAAAATGTTGCTACAAATATAGCAATTGTAACTAATTTTACATTTGTTTTTGAATTCATAAAGTACCTCCTAAATAAAAAATGACTCTATTAAAATGATATTTAATAAAGTCATTTTTTATTTTAATTTAATTCGTTAAGTAAACTTTTAATCTTATCTGTTTTTTCCCAAGGTAAGTCAATATCTGTACGACCAAAATGACCATATGCTGCTGTCTGTTTATATATTGGGCGACGTAAGTCTAACATTTCAATAATTCCTGCAGGCCGTAAATCAAAAATTTTACGAACAGCTTGAACTAAATCCAATTCGTCATATTTAGATGTACCAAATGTATTAATATTAATTGATACAGGTTGAGCAACCCCAATTGCATACGCAAGTTGAACCTCAACCTGTGATGCAATTTTAGCTGCAACTATATTTTTTGCAATATAGCGAGCAGCATAACTAGCTGAACGATCAACTTTTGTTGCATCTTTACCGGAGAAAGCACCTCCACCATGATGTGCATATCCACCATATGTATCAACAATTATTTTTCTTCCAGTAAGTCCAGCATCACCCTTTGGACCACCGATAACAAATCGTCCGGTTGGATTAATATAATACTTTGTATCTGAATCCAACAAATCAGGGTCAATAATAACTTTAATTACTTTTTCAATCATATCATCTTGAATTTGTTTCAATTCCGTTTTTTCATCATGTTGTGTAGAAATAACAACAGTGTCAATTCTAAATGGTTGACCTTTATCATTATATTCAACAGTTACCTGTGCCTTAGCATCAGGTCTTAAGTATTCTAATTCCTTATTTTTTCGTAAACTTGCAACACGTTGCATTAATTTGTGACTAATTGAAATCGGTAATGGCATGAGTTCCGGTGTTTCGTCTACCGCATATCCGAACATTAATCCTTGATCACCTGCACCAATCTGATCTAAAGGATCTAAATCACCGTTTTTAGTTTCTAAAGATGTATCAACACCTAATGCAATATCAGGAGATTGTTCATCTATAGCAACCATAACAGCACAATTATCACCATCAAAACCAACTTGTGAATTAATATATCCAATTTCCTTAATAGTTCGTCTTACTACCTGCTGAATATCAACGTAGGCATTTGTTGATATTTCACCAACTACAAGAACTAAACCAGTTGTTACAGTTGTTTCGCAAGCAACCCTAGCATTAGGATCCTTTTCTAAAAGTGCATCTAATATTGCATCACTTATTTGATCTGCAACCTTATCCGGATGACCCTCTGATACCGATTCTGACGTGAATAGATGTTTTTCAGTCATTTTTATCTCCTTAAAGTAAATAAAATTAAAAAAAGAACCTCAACTATAAAAGTTTAGGTTCCAATAATACCTGTGACGGTCCTAACCGGATTTGAACCGGTGATCTTCCGCGTGACAGGCGGACGTAATAACCCCTATACCATAGGACCAATTGCGGGAGCAGGATTTGAACCTACGACCTTCGGGTTATGAGCCCGACGAGCTACCAGACTGCTCCATCCCGCGATAATATTAAACTGACCCGTACGGGATTTGAACCCATGTTACCGCCGTGAAAGGGCGGTGTCTTAACCACTTGACCAACGGGTCATAACACGAAAAACGGAGAAGGAGGGATTCGAACCCTCGCGCCATTTTCACGACCTACACCCTTAGCAGGGGCGCCTCTTCAGCCACTTGAGTACTTCTCCATAAATTATTGATGGGCCTAAATGGACTCGAACCATCGACCTCACGCTTATCAGGCGTGCGCTCTAAACCAGCTGAGCTATAGGCCCAAAATCATAAAAGCGGGTGACGAGAATCGAACTCGCGACAACAGCTTGGAAGGCTGTGGTTTTACCACTAAACTACACCCGCAAAATATTATAAATAAATGGCGCAGGACAGAATCGAACTGCCGACACATGGAGCTTCAATCCATTGCTCTACCAACTGAGCTACTGAGCCATTAAACGGTCCTAACCGGATTTGAACCGGTGATCTTCCGCGTGACAGGCGGACGTAATAACCCCTATACCATAGGACCTTCGATGGAGGTTACAGGGCTTGAACCTGTGACCCTCTGCTTGTAAGGCAGACGCTCTCCCAACTGAGCTAAACCTCCAACATACACTATTTACTTTATATGACCCGTACGGGATTTGAACCCATGTTACCGCCGTGAAAGGGCGGTGTCTTAACCACTTGACCAACGGGTCAATTTGCAACGGAGAATAAGGGATTCGAACCCTTGAAACAGGAAACCCGTTTACATGATTTCCAATCATGCTCCTTAGACCAACTCAGACAATTCTCCACATTACAAAATAAAAACTCCGGCAGTAGGACTCGAACCTGCGACATCTTGATTAACAGTCAAGCGCTCTACCAACTGAGCTATGCCGGAATAAAATAATAAAAAAAGCATGGCAACGTCCTACCCTCGCAGGGGGCGACCCCCAACTACTCTTGGCGCTAAGAAGCTTAACTTCTGTGTTCG